>NZ_JAGQCQ010000118.1:0-10195 GCF_024346275.1 Cyanobium sp. BA20m-p-22 | reverse complement strand
GCCGTGGCGGATGAAGCAGATCCCCAGGAACAGCCGCATCACCAGCAGGGATGCCTGGGCCAGGGTGGAGGGGGCTGCCGGCACCAGCAGCTCCACAACGGTGATCTCCATCTGGTCTGGGCAGTAAGACTCAGCTCAAGGTACCTAGGTACGCCTATCCCTGCAGCAGTTGCAGTTGGTGGCCATCGGGGTCTGCCAGTTGCAGGGCCCGTTCAGCGCCCACCAGGCAGGCCTGTGCGCCCAGCTCGATCACGCCACCATGGAGCACCTGGCCGCCGCAGGCCTGCGCGGTTGCGGCGATGCGATCCAGGTCGGCTACCCGCAGACGGATCTGCCAGTGGGCCAGGTCTTGGGCGCCCTGATCGTCGGGCCTGGGCCGGCCGCTGTTGGGGGGCTGGTAGTTGAGGCATTCCACGCCGGCGCCCGTGGGGCAGCGGTGGCCGGTGATGCGCACCCGGGTGTCTTGGAGGCCATCGAGCCCATCCTGGGTGGGGCCGCTGTTGACCCCATCACCCCCCAGCTTCAACCCCAGCAGCCCATCGTAAAAGCGGCAGCTGCGCGGGGTATCGGCCACAGAGATAGCGCTGTGGTCGATCCCCAGGAAGGGGGCACTGGCCGGCGCGGTTGGGTGCCAGCGGGTCTCGCCCTTGCCTGCGGGGAACTGGAGCAGCTCCAGGTTGTGGCCCTCCGGGTCGCGAAACTTGAAGGCCTGGATGCCGGCGGCGGCGGTGTTCCACTCCGGCAGGGTTTGGGGGGCGGTGGACACCCCCACCAGGGAGCCGTGGGCGATGGCTTGGCGGGCCTTGGCGCTGGCGGCCTCCAGATCACTCACCACAATGCAGATGTGTTGAAACCAGAGGTCGCAGCTGCGGGAGTCGGCCGGGATCGGGCGGCCAGGCCGCAGCCCCTCGCCCAGGCTCAGCAGCTCGGTGAGCTCCAGGGTCTCCTCGCCCAGGTGCAGCCGCACCAGCTTCAGCCGGGAGCCGGCCAGGCCTAGCAGCTGGGCGTAGGGGCCAGCGTCAACAACCAGGCTCTCCCCGCGGCTGAAGCCCAGGGTTTGCTCGAAGAAGATGGCGGTGGCTTCTGCATTGGCTGTGGTGAAGCCGATGCTGCTGATGTGGGGGCTGGTGGGAGGCATGGCGCTCAGGAGAGGGCTGAGACGCCTGCGGCGGCGATGGCGCTGTCGAGCTCCGGCGTCATGCCCGAGATGCCAATCGCCCCGATGCAGATCCCGTCTTGCAGGAGTGGTAAGCCACCGGCCATGGCGGCCGCCGGTTGGCCGAGCAGGCCGGCGAGCTGCAACAGGGCAGGGCGATCGCTATTGATGCTCGCTTCCATGGCAGCGGTGGGTTTGCCATTGAGGGAGGCCATGCGGGCCTTGGCGATGGCAGCTTCGGCACTGGCCGGACTGGCACCGTCGCGGCGCTCCATCAGCAGCAGATGCCCGCCGCTGTCGACAACGGCGATGGATACGCTTGCCTCAAGCTGATCGGCTGCCTGGTGACTGGCCGCAACGATGGCCCGGCAGTCGGCGAGCTCCAGGAGGGGTTGGTGGCGCATCAGCTCCAGGGAGGTTGGTCTTGGACGAGTCAGCTCCAGACGATCTTGGCCAGCCAGAGGTGCCCCTGCAGTTCCACCCCGGCGGCGGCGGCCTCCAGCTCGGCTTCCGGCAGCTTGAGGGTGGCTTCGGCCTGGTGCCGCACCAGATCCACGCCGCTGAAGCTGTAGCCCATGGTTGCCCCCAGCTCGGCAATGGCATTGAGGTTGGGGCAACCGCTGAAGCGCTCCAGCAGGGCCGGGTCGCCTTTGACAGTTTTCAGGAAGGCTTCGAGTTGGTCGCGGGCCATGGTGGGTATGCAATCAGGGGGCTTGGGCGCCCCGGGTGTTGGTGAACAGGGCGTACAGCGCCGTGGAGGCGCAGAGAAACAGGCGGCTATGGAATCGGTCGCCAAAGCAGAGGTTCGAGATTCGTTTTGGCACCAAGACTTTGCCAATCAGGGTGCCGTCTGGCGCGATGCAGTGCACACCATCGGCGGCACCACACCAGAGGTTGCCCTGCTCGTCAACCCGGAAGCCGTCTGCCCAGCCCGGGGTGACCTTGTGGAAAATCTCCCCACCGGAGAGGCTGCGGCCGTCGGCGGCTACGTCAAAAACGCGGATGTACTGGCGGGGTTCCGCTACCCCCGGGGCGCCTGATTCAGCCACGTAAAGCTTCTGCTCATCTGGCGAGAAGGCCAGGCCGTTTGGACCGTCAAAGTCACTGGCCATTGCCTCTATGGCTTCCGTGTTGGGGTCGAGGCGATAGAGGGCGGGTGGTTGCTCCGATGGTTGGCGGCCGCCTTCGTAGTCGTTGAGCAGTCCATAGAGGGGATCGCTGAACCAAATCGAGCCATCCCGTTTCACGACCACGTCGTTTGGGGCGTTGAGGCGCTTGCCATGGGCTTGGTGCGCCAGGGTCGTGACCGTGCCGTCGAGCTCCAGGCGCGTGATGCAGCGACTGGCGTGGTGGCAGCTGATCAGGCGCCCCTGGCGATCGCGGGTTTGGCCGTTGGCGTAGTCGGCGGGCTCCCTAAATACACTCACGCCGTGCTTGGGACTCCAGCGCATGATGCAGTTGTTGGGGATATCGCTGAACAGCAGACAGTTGTGATCACCAAACCACACCGGCCCCTCCAGCCAGCGGAAGCCCTCGGCCAACAACTCCAGCTCGGCGTTGAACAGCACCAGCTGGTCGAACCGCGGGTCGTGACTCTCGATCCAGGCGGGGAGCGGCGCCATTGCGATTCAGGAGAAAAAGCCAGGCGGAGCCTGCATCCAGGCGTCATCGTTGCGTTGAATGATGAGCTGTAGACAGGGCACGTCTCCAACCTGGCCCGACAGATGTCCCCAACGGCCATCATCGAGCTTTCGACAGCGCTGATCCCCGCCAAAGCTGAAGTCTCCGGGACCGAAAATATGCCGCTCACCATCCATGCTTTCGACAAACCAGGAGCCGCTGAGAACAAAGATCCACTTGGGCACCTGATTCTCGTGCCATTGGCCCAGCCAGCCCACCGGTAGCAGGGTGAGAAAGCTGTTGCCGTCCTCCATCAGCGGAGCACTCCACTGGGGGGCGACCTGAGGATTGAGGGGAGATGACACAAGCTCCCTAAACTTGCAGAGGCTCTGACGGCTAATGCCGTCGTCACCGGTCCAGAGATGCCAGTACTGCTTGGGTGGGGGCGCCTGGCTGGAAGGGTCGTCCATGGGCTGATGACGGGTCATGATTCAGGGACGCGAGCTCAGGTTGGATGGGCCGCACCTGCAGGGCCGTTGGAATCTAGGTAAGCAGATCAATCTGGTTGAACCAGGGTTGACAAGAAGAACGTGACGGCCGTCTTGATTGGCTGCACCACGTCCGGCTCCAGTGTGCAGGGGTGTTGCAGCTGACTGCAGCTCCCATCGGCTGTGTCTAGCTTCGGCTTGATTCCTGCTTCCACTGTGCTCGTTGCGCCATGACCACAACCAATCCCTACGCCCTCGAAACCCTTTCCAATTTTCTTAAGGGTAAGGTCGCCATCGTGACTGGCGGCAACAGCGGCATCGGCAAGGCCATTGTGGAAAATTTGGCCGAATTGGGCGCCAAGGTGGTGATCGACTACCGCTCCCACCCCGAGGCCACCGAGGAGCTGGAGCGGGAGATCGGTGGCTTTGGGGGCAGCAGCTTTGGCGTGCAGGCCGATGTGTCGAAGCTCGATGATCTGCAGCGGCTGGTGCAGGCGGCTGTGGATAAGTACGGCCGCCTCGACGTGATGGTGAATAACGCCGGGGTCGAGACCCGCACCTCAATCCTCAACACCACCCCCGATGATTTCGACAAGGTGTTGAACGTGAATCTGCGGGGCGTCTTCTTTGCCTGTCAGTACGCCGCCAAGCAGATGATCGCTCAGGGTGGCGGCGGCCGGATCATCAACATCTCCTCGGTGCACGAAGACTGGCCGATGCCTGAAAACACCCCCTATTGCTGTGCCAAGGGAGGGGTGCGCATGCTCACCCGCACCGCCGGGCTGGAGTTGGCCTCCCATGGCATCACCATGGTGAATGTGGGCCCTGGCGCCGTGGCCACACCGATCAACGACTCCACCATGAACAACCCGGAGTTGCTGGCCAAGTTGAACGCCGCCATCCCCCTGGGCCGCATGGCCCAACCAGAGGAGATCGCCAGGGTGGTGGGCTTCCTGGCCAGTGATGCGGCCAGCTACATCACGGCAACCACGATTTTTGCCGACGGCGGCATCATGCAGAGCAGCCCAGGGCTCTAGGCGCCTCGAGGCTGCGAGGGCCGGCATGCGCATCACCCCGGAGGAGATCATTCGCCTGCGCGGGCGCCACCGCGGTTATTGGCTGACATTGGCCACTGAAGTGGCCCTGCTGTTGCTGCTGCCGGTGGCCCAGGCCCAGATCTGGCTGTTGGCGGTTCTGCTGATCCTGCTGGCGTTGGTGTTGATGGTGTTCGTCAGCCGCTATTCGCCCCTCCGCAAAACCCGCCCGCTGATTTATGGCCTGGGCGGGCTGGCGATTGCCCTTGAAGTGATCTGGCACCTGTCACTCAACCTCTGGCCAGCCGTGGGGCGGGCGCTCACCATTCCCCACGTGATCGTCTGGCTGGTCTTTTTGTCGCTTGCTGTGCTCCGCAAGGTCAAGACCCTCACCCGGGAGCCCTTTGTCACCGTCTCGGTGGTGATGGGTGCCGCTTCTGGCTACCTACTGGTTGGCATGGCAGGTGGGTTGCTGCTCACCGCCCTCTGGGTGCTCGATCCCGCCGCCTTTGACCTGACGGCCCTGCCTGCGGTGGGATCCACTGCGGCGCTGCCCAATGTGTCGGTGGCGCCTGCGCTGATGGCCGCCTCCTTCACCATGCTCACCACCATCGGCACCTCGGTGCTCAAAACCAGCCATGTGGGCGGCCAGGTGGTGACCACGGTTATCACCGTGGTGGGCCAGCTCTACGTGGCCATCCTGATCGCCCTGATTCTTGGCCGTTTTCGCTGGCGCAAGTGAACACTAAACGCTCCCTCTCCTCTCGACACCGCTTCTATCGGCACCTCTTTGTACTTTCGGTTCTTGTGGTGGCTTGCCTTGCCTTGCCATTCCCCTGGCATCGAATGGGTGCCCTGGGCACCATGTTGTTGGTGTTGCTTCTGGCTATCGAGCTCGGACAGCCGATTCGTGCTCGGCAGTCTCGATCCCATTGGAATGATGGGGTTTATCGGCGAGCGGGAATCCTGGCCCTGTTGTTGGAGGCGTTATGGATCAGCAGTCCGGGGCAATTCGCCTTCATTGGTTTCCCGGTGTTGATTGTCAACACTGTGTTTATAGCGTGGAGCTTAAGGCGGCTCCTGATCTGTCTTGGCCAGGAAAAGCGTGTTGGGATGGATGTATTGGGTGGTGCCGTAGCGGGCTATCTCTTGCTGGGGATTAGTGGTGGCTTGGTATTCAGCGTGCTGGAAACTATCGCGCCCGGTAGTTTCGTTGACCATGCAGGCAGGGGCCAAGAGCTGCTGCTCAGTGGGCTGGCGTCTGATCCGGCTGGCTTTCGAATCTGGGATCTGGATTTCAGTCGAATTCACTACTTTGCTTTTGTGAGTCTGACCACGGTGGGCTATGGCGATATCATCCCTGCCACGTCTGTCTCCCAGTTCCTGAGCGTATCGCTGAGCATTTGCGGGCCTCTTTACCTGGCGATTGTGATGGGCCTGCTGATCAGCCGCTACACAATCCAGGGTGAGGAGGAGCAACAGGTCAGGCAGCGGGGGTCGGCCGCTCCAGGCCCACCTCCACATTCAGGTGCTGATTCGGACGACCGGTGATCAGCATCGAGGCCCGCTGGCGGGTGGCGATCTGCCACAACCATTTGGTCAGCAGGGTGAGCCGATTTTCGTTGGCGGGCATGAACATCAGGTGGGCCAGACCCCAGAGAATCCAGCCCGGCAGACCACTCAGCTTGAGGCCGCGCAGGTCAGCGACCGCATGGAGTGGGCCCAGCACCGCCATGGTGCCGAAATCGGTGAACGTAAAAGCCTTGTGGGCCTGCCCCTGGATCTTGGCCACGATGTCGGCCGCCACCCAGCCACCCATCTGCACGGCGGGCCCGGCCATGCCCGCCAGGGGCTTGCCATCGCTGGTGTGGCTGTAGGAGCAGAGGTCGCCGATGACGCGGATCTCCGGATGGTTTGGAATCGAGAAGTCGGGCTCCACCACCACCCTTCCGCCCCGGTCGACGCTGCAACCGCTGGCATCGGCCAGCACCTGGCCCAGATGGGAGGCCTTCACGCCGGCGGTCCAGCAGATGGTGGCGGCCTCCAGGGTGCGGGGGCCAGCGGCGGTGTTCACCTCCACCTTGCCTGCCTCGATCGTCTGCACCCGCCCGCCCAGCAGCAGCTCCACCCCCGCCGACTGCAGGTAGGTGCCAGCGGCTGCCGACAGGCTCGGATCCATGGCTCGGAGCACCCGGTCGCCCGGGTCCACCAGGGTGACCTTGCACTGCTTCGGGTCGAGTTGTTTGAAGTCGCGGCCCAGGGCATGCACCATCAGCTCCATCAGGGAGCCGGAGAGTTCGCAGCCCGAGGGTCCACCACCAACCACCACCACCGATTGCAGAAAGGCCCGGCGCGTCGGATCGGGGGTCTGCTCTGCCTCCTCCAGGGCCAGCAGAACCCGCCGGCGGATCTCATCGGCGTGCTCGAGGATCTTCATCGGCGGTGCCGCTTCGCGCCAGTCGTCGTGGCCGAAGTAGCTGCTGCCGGAGCCAGCCGCCAGGACCAGGTGGTCGTAGGCCAGCTGGCGGTCGTTGAACACGACCTGTTTGGCCTGGGTGTCGATCTCCTCCACTTCGCCCAGCAGCACCTGCACATTCGGGGCCTGGCCCACCAGCTGGCGCAGGGGCGAAGCCACGTCGGCCTCCGCCACCAGCCCGGTGGCCACCTGGTAGAGCAGGGGCTGGAACAGGCTGAAGTTGCGCTTGTCGACCAGCGTCACCCGCACCGGCTGGTTGATCAGGGCGTGGCAGGCCTGGAGCCCGGCGAAGCCACCACCGACGATCACCACATGGGGCAGGGCCCTAAGGCGCTGGTCCGGTGGTTCCAGTTCGAGGAAGAAGCGTTCGCGGGTCATCGGTGCCGTGGCAGTGGCCTCAAGGTATCGATCCCGGGCCGGTTTGCCCTGCTAAAGGTGGGCCTGGTTGTTGACACCGTCATGTCTCTTGCGTCGATCAAGTCCTTCGTGTCTCGCGTGGCCGGGGATGGGGCCCTGCGCGACAAGCTGCATGCCGCTGCGGGTGTCGATGACATTGTCGCGATCGCGGCAGCCCACGGCCACGAAATCGACAAGGCGGTGCTGCTGCGGGAGCACGCCAAGGTGCTCGCCACTGCCCAAGACCATGAACTGGCTGGCATCAACAGCTGGGGCGATGCCCTGATGCATTGCTTCGGAGCTACGGAGAACGACTGAGCTGCCCCTGCTCAGTTAGCCAATAGTCAGTTCGCCCCTAGATAGGAGGCCTGGAGGCTGTCGTCGGCCAGGAGTTGTTCGGCGCGGCCGCCGGCGCTGATGCTGCCTGCCTCCAATACCAGGCCCCGATCGGCAATGGTCAGGGCTGCCTGGGCGTTTTGCTCTACGAGCAAAATGGTGAGGCCATCGCGGTGCAGCTGGGCCAGGGCGGCCATCACCTCGGCTACGAGCCGGGGCGCTAATCCCAGACTCGGCTCATCCAACATCAACAGGGTGGGCCTGGCCATCAGGGAGCGGCTGATGGCCAGCATCTGCTGCTCGCCGCCGGAAAGGGAGCCGGCCAGCTGGCTGCGGCGCTCGGCCAGGCGGGGAAATAGGGCGTAGCAGCGCTCCAGATCTCTGGCGATTGCGGCTTTGTCCCTGCGCAACCAGGCGCCCAGGGCCAGGTTGTCGGCTACCGACTGGTGGCTGAGCACCCGGCGACCTTCCGGGCAGTGGCTGATGCCCAACTTCACGGTGCGCTCGGTGCGCAGGCGATTGATCAAGCCGCCATGCCAGAGGATCTCGCCGGCGGCGGGGTGAATCAGGCCGGAGATGGCCCGCAGGGTGGTGCTTTTACCGGCACCGTTGGCCCCCAGCAGGGTCACCAGCTCGCCGGCTTGCACCGTCAAATTGATGCCATGCAGGGCCGTGATGCTGCCGTAGCGCACCACCAGGTTGCGAAGCTCGAGCAGGGGCGCTTGGGGGCCGTTCATGCGCCACCGCCCAGATAGGCCTCGATCACGGCCGGATCTCGCCGCACCTGGTCGGGGCTGCCCAGGGCAATTCGTTGGCCGAAGTTGAGCACTGCCAGCCGGTCGCAAAGACCCAACATCAAGGGCACATGGTGCTCAATGATCAGCACCGTCAGCTTGAACTGGTCCCGGATGCGCCGGATCAGCTCCCGCAGCTCATCTTTTTCTGCGGGGTTCATGCCAGCGGCTGGCTCATCGAGCAGTAGCAGCTGGGGACGGCTGGCCAGGGCCCGGGCCATCTCCAGGCGGCGCCGGTCTCCGTAGGAGAGGCTGGCGGCGTTTAGTTGGGCAGCTGCTTCCAGCTGGAATAGGGCAAGCAGCTCTAGAGCCTGTTGATGCAGCTGGGCTTCGCGGCGGCGAAAGGACTGGGTTTGCAGCAGGGCCGCTAGGGGCGACTGACGGCCGTGCTGATGCATGCCAACCAGAACGTTGTCGAGACAACTCAGCGAGCTGAACAAGCGCAGATTTTGGAAGGTGCGCGCGATGCCGAGACGGGCAATGCGGTGGTTGCTGAGCCCAGCAAGGCTTGCCCCCTGCCAGCTCACGTTGCCGCTGCTGGCGGCGGTGAGGCCAGAGATCACGTTGAACAGGGTGGTCTTGCCGGCACCATTGGGGCCAAGTAGGCCAAAAATCTCGCCCTGCTGCACCTCTAAATCGACACCCTGCAAGGCCTGCAGGCCACCGAAGCGCACCCCCACATTTTCCACCTGAAGCAGGCTCATGGCCTTTCCCCCTGCGCTGCTGGGGTGGGGGTGCGCTGCGTTAGTCGCTTGAGCGTCTTAAACAGCTCCGGGGTGATAACGCCTTGGGGAAAGAACAGGGGACCGACCAGAATCACGGCGCCGAAGACAATCAGGCGCAGGTCGCCGACCGGGCGCAGCACTTCTGGTAGGGCGGTGAGCAGCAGGCCGCCAAATACAGGCCCCAGCCAGGTGCGCGAGCCGCCAAACACCACGAACGCCAGGGTGGTGATGCTGGCGTCGAAGTTGCCCAGTTTGGCGTTCCAGGAGTTGAGGAAGTGGGCTGCCACAACGCCGGTGATCCCCGCCACCAGGGCGCTGAGCACAAAGGCGAGCAGCTTGGTGTCGGCGGTGTTGATGCCCTGGCTGGCGGCTGCCAGTTCGTCGTCGCGGATGGCGGCCATAGCCCGGCCAGGCCTGGTCTTTTCGAGCCGGTCGCATAGCCAGCAGATCAGCGCCAGCAGCGCCAGGGTGAAGGCGGCGTAGCCAGCGGCGCTATCGAAGGGCTGGGGGATGCCGAAGATGCCCAGGGCTCCGCCGGTGAATTCCAGGTTGAGGGTGACAACCCGCAGAATCTCAACCAGGGCGATCGTGGCGATGGCTAGGTAGATGCCCCGCAGCCGCAGCACCACCCGGCCCAGGCCCAGGGCCAGCACGCCGGTGAGCAGGGCTGCTAGCGCCATCTCCAGCAAAACTGAAGTGATCGGGTATGTGCTGCCGCTGCCGGCTAGGGCGGGAACCCGCGTCGAGAGCAGGGCTGCCACCGTGCCGCCAATGGCGAAGAAGCCCGGGGTGGCGAGGGAGAGCTGGCCGCAGCGCAGGGGCAGGTACACCGATAGGCCCAGCAGGGCCCCCAGAAGCATTTGTTCGAGCAGGCCGGCATCCATGCTGATCACACCTTGTTGGCCTGGGGGCGGCCCAGCAGACCCTGGGGCCTGATCAACAGCACCAAGAACAGGAAGCCAAAGGAGACCGCATCTTTGTAGCCCGATAGCTCGGCGGGAACGCAGGCCTCGGCCAGGCCAATGATCAAGCCGCCCAGCACGGCGCCAGGCACGCTGCCGAGCCCGCCTAGCACAAGCACCCCCAGCCCCTTGAGTCCGTAGCCAATGCCGAAGTAAGGCCCGGCGATGCTGACGCTCAACCCCACCAGGCCCCCGGCCACACCGGCCA
>NZ_JAGQCQ010000117.1:0-10198 GCF_024346275.1 Cyanobium sp. BA20m-p-22 | reverse complement strand
CAGCTCAGCGAGGCCCCCTCAGTGCGGGGCTTCAGCGCCGAAGGGGGGCTGGAGCTCGAACTGCTCGACAGCAGCAACGGCCAGCTGAGCCTCTCCGGCTTCGAGCAGCAGGCCCAGGAGTTCATCCGCGCCGCCCGGGCCACGGATCGCTTCGAGCGGGTCTCGACCCGCTTCAGCGCCGGGGCCCCCCTGGTGCAGCTGGTGCCGGATCGGCTGCAGATGGCCTCCCTCGGCTTGGATCTGGCCGCCGTGGTGGACACCCTGGGCGCCAGCTTCGGCAGCGACTACGTCAACGACAGCTTTGAGAGCGATCAGGTGCGCAAGGTGATCGTGCAGCTCGATGGCCAGGACCGCCGCAGCGCCAATGACGTGCTGGCCCTGCGGGTGAAAAACCGCGAGGGCGAGCTGATCCCCTTGGCCCAGTTGGTGCGGCTCGAGCAGGCCAGTGGCCCCACCTCGATCAACCACACCCGCCTGGTGCGCTCCATCAGCGTCAGGGCGATTCCGCGCCCAGGGGTGAGCAGTGGCCAGGCCATGGCCAGCCTGGAGCAGGTCAAGGGGCAACTGGGAAGCAGCACGTCCCTGGAGTGGGCAGGCCTGGCACGGGAGGAAGCCCGGGCGGGGGGCGACAACCTGAGGGTGTTTGCCCTGGCCATCCTGGTGATGGTGCTGGTGCTAGCTGCCCTCTACGGCAACTTCGCCGACCCCTTCATCATTCTGGTCACCGTGCCCCTGGCCATGCTGGGAGCAATTGGCGGCCTGCTGCTGCGCGGCCTGCCGCTCGACGTCTACGGCCAGATGGGGCTGCTGGTGCTGGTCAGCCTGGCGGCAAAAAATGGCATCTTGATCGTGGAATTCGCCAACCAGCGGATGGCCGAGGGCCTGGATCTGGATACGGCAATCCAGGGGGCAGCCAAGGCCCGTCTGCGGCCGATTCTGCTCACTGCCTTCTCCTCGCTGGCGGGCTTCTTGCCCCTGCTGCTGGCCAGCGGCTTCGGCTCGGGCAGTCGGGTCAGCATCGGCACGGTGGTGTTTTCCGGGCTCCTGGTGGCCACGCTGCTGAGCCTGTTTGTCGTGCCGGTGGTGTACCGGCTGATCAAGGGTTGGGAACGGGGCAGACCTAGGCCGGCTGGCATGTCTGCCCAGTCCTAGGGGTCAGTCGAAGCCCAGCAGGTCGAAGATCTCCCGATCCTTGAGGGATTCGGCCTCCAAGGGCTCGACGTCATCGAGCATCCGGCGGGCCAGATTGAGGTATTCCTGCTGCACCGCATCAACTTCCGGTGTGCTTTCCATCTCGAAGATGGTGCACTTTTTGAGGCGGGATTTACGAATCGCGTCCACGGTCTTGAAATGGGCCATGGTGCGCAGGCCTGTGCGGGCGTTGAACTTGTCGATTTCGTCAGTCTCCTCGGAGCGGTTGGCGATCACACCGCCGAGGCGCACCTTGTAGTTCTTGGCCTTGGCATTGATGGCCTGCATGATCCGGTTCATCGCGAAGATGGAGTCGAAGTCATTAGCCGTAACAATCAGGCAATAGTGGGCGTGCTGCAGCGGTGCGGCAAAGCCCCCGCACACCACATCTCCCAACACGTCAAAGATCACCACATCGGTTTCTTCGAGCAGGTGGTGCTCCTTGAGCAGTTTCACCGTTTGGCCAGTGACATATCCACCGCAACCCGTACCGGCCGGAGGCCCGCCGGATTCCACACACATCACCCCGTTGTAGCCCTCAAACACGAAGTCTTCAGGCCGCAATTCCTCGGTGTGGAAATCAACGGTTTCGAGGATATCGATGACCGTGGGCACCATCCTCTTAGTGAGGGTGAAAGTGCTGTCGTGCTTGGGATCGCAACCGATCTGCAGCACCCGCTTGCCCAGCTTGGAGAAGGCGGCCGACAGGTTGGAGGAGGTGGTGGATTTACCGATCCCCCCCTTGCCGTAGACAGCAAGCACCAGGGCGCCTTCCTCGATCGCCATCGAGGGGTCCTGGTGGACCTGCAGGCTGCCCTCGCCATCGGGCCGGGATAGGTCGGGACGTTGAAGAGTTGATGTCATACCAATAGGTGCTTGATCAGACCCAGTCGAATATCCATCCTGCTGCGGGCAAACCGCTGCCTGCCTGGGGTATGGGGGATGCGCATGCAAAGCGAAACATCCCGATCAGCTTGATGCGGATCCAAACACATACCCATGCCAGGCGACAGGAGCAAAAAGGGAATCAGGAACTGAAGTGGGCCTTGGCCTCGTAGAGGGCCTCGCTGTCGATCAGGGCCAGGCCCCGGTCGCGGGCATAGGCCTCGGTGTTCTTGCGCACCTTGCCCCGCACGAAGAAGGGAATCTTGGCCAATTCCGCCTCCCCATCAGGGCTCCAAACCAGGCCAACTGGGGACGAGCCAGCGGCTGGAGCAGTGGATGAGGAAGTGGCTGGCTCAGCAGGCAGGCCAGTCGAGCCGGGCTGGGCCGGGGCACTGGCCCCCTCCAGGTGGCTGAGGTGGCCATCAACGAATTCAAAGTCGTGGCGGAACATGCCGATCAGGTGCTCCTCCAGGCCCATCATCAACGGGTGCACCCAGGCATCAAAGATCACGTTGGCCCCCTCCCAACCCATCTGGGGCGAATAGCGGGCAGGCACATCCTGCACATGCAGCGGCGAGCTGATCACGGCGCAGGGGATGCCCAGGCGCTTGGCGCTGTGGCGCTCCATCTGGGTACCCAGCACCAATTCCGGTGCCGCTGCCGCCATCGCCGCCTCCACGGCGAGGTAATCGTCTGTGATCAGGGCCTCCAAGCCCAGCCCAGCCGCCGCCGCCCGCACCTCCCGGGCCAGCTCCCGGCTGTAGGTACCCAGACCCACCACCTTGAAACCCAACTCCTGGCTGGCGATGCGGGCTGCGGCGATGGCGTGGGTGGCATCGGCGAAAATGAATACCCGTTTGGCCGTGAGGTAGGTGGAATCCACCGAGCGGGAATACCAGGGCAGGCGGGAGCGCCGTTCGGCCTGGCACACCCCATCGGCGCCGGCCTCCAGCTCGGCAGGCAGCTCCAGCCCGAGCAGTGCATGTAACTCCCGCAGGAATGCCACCGTGGCCCCAATGCCAAGGGGCACCGTGCGCACGGTGGCCATGCCGAAGCTGCGCTCCAGCCAGCTGCACAAGGGCACCGCCACCTCGGGGTAGAGACACACGTTGGCGTCCGCCGTGGGAATGCGCATCAGGTCGGCTGGCCTGGCCCCCAGGGGTGCAACCACCGTGACATCGATGCCGTACTCACCGAGCAGCCGGGTGATCTCCCGCACGTCGTCGCGGCAGCGGAAACCCAGCAGGCTCGGGCCCAGCAGATTGACCCGGGGCCGGCGACCCTCCTGGCGCCAGCGCTGCGGCGAAGGCTTCTCGAAGCCCGGCGGCGGCAGCTGGGCCTTGAGCAGCCCGCGCACCAGCTGATAAAGGGTTTCAGCGGCGCCCCAGTTCTCCTTTTTGGAATAGGCCGGCAGATCGAGGCTCACCACCGGAATGCCGCCGAGGTCCATGGTCGCCGCCAGGGACCCAGGCTGGTCCTGGATCAGCTCGGCGGTGCAGCTCTCGCCCACCAGCAGGGCCTCGGGCTGGAAGCGGGCCACGGCCTCGGCGATCGAACGCTTCACCAGTTCGGCGGTGTCGCCACCCAGGTCGCGGGCCTGGAAGGTGGTGTAGGTCACCGGCGGCCGCCGGTCACGCCGCTCAATCATGGTGAAAAGCAGGTCGGCGTAGGTGTCCCCCTGGGGCGCGTGCAGCACGTAGTGCACCCCCTCCATCGACGTGGCAATCCGCATGGCGCCCACGTGGGGGGGGCCTTCGTAGGTCCAGAGGGTGAGTTCCATCGAGGCTTAGAAAATTGGCAGGGGGGAAGGCCGGTTAGGGCAAATGACCCAATCAGGCAAAAGAGAGAAGGGCGCGGCGGCGCAGGGAGCGGGCAAACAATTCGGCCAGATCGCCGGCCTGGTCGCAACCGTGGATGGGGCTGAATACCAGCTCAATCGACCACTTTGTAGCGATCCCCTCGGCCTCGAGGGGATTGGCCAGGCCGAGGCCGCATACGACCAGATCAGGCCGCTCGGCGCGGACCCGCTCCAGCTGGCGTTCCACGTCTTGCCCCTCGCTGATGCGGGTGCCAGGTGGCAACAGGGCCAGCTCGGCATCGAGCAGTTGGCGATCGAGATAGGGCGTGCCCACCTCCACCAGCTCCATGCCGCACTCGCGGTGCAGGAAGCGCCCCAGCGAAAGCTCCAGCTGGGAATCGGGCAGCAGAAAGAGCCGTTTGCCGGCCAACAGCTCCCGGTGGGGAGCGATGGCCCGCTGGCCCCGCTCCACCAAGGGATCGAGCACCTCGGCCACCAGGGCCGGCGCCACCCCGAAGGCAGCGGCGGCGGCGGCCATCCAGGCCCGACTGCCCTCCACCCCAAAGGGGTAGGGGGCAGTAAGCAGCTGGCCGCCGCGACTCACCAGGGCCCGCGCCGTGGCCGAGAGGAATGGCTGGGCCAGCAGCACCCGGGTGCCGGGCCCAATCGATGGCAGCTCGGTGGAGCGCCGCGGCGGCAGGCTCGTCACCACCGGAATACCCAGGCGACCAAACAGCTGCACCAGCCGGTCTTCCACCGCATCGGCCAGGGTGCCGACGATCAGCAGCTGATCAACCTGGCTGGCTGGCATCAGGGGAACCATCGCCAGCAGGGCCTGGTCTTCTCCCTGGGTGAAGGTGGTTTCGATGCCGCTGCCGCTGTAGTTCAGCACCATCACCCGGCCGGCCAGCTGGGTGTTGAGCCGCTCGGCGGCCTTGGCCAGATCCAGCTTGATCACCTCGCTGGGGCAACTACCCACCAGAAACAGGGTGCGGATCTCGGGGCGCCGCTCCAGCAGATCCTTCACCAGCCGGTCGAGCTCATCATTGGCATCGGCCAGGCCGGCCAGATCCCGCTCGCCCAGAATCGCAGTGCCGAAACGGGGTTCGGCAAAGATCATCACGCCGGCGGCGCTCTGAACCAGGTGGGCGCAGGTGCGGGAGCCCACCACCAGGAAAAAGGCATCGGGCATGCGCCGGTGCAGCCAGACAATCGAGGTGAGCCCGCAGAACACCTCCCGCTGACCGCTCTCCTTGAGCAGTTCGGGATGGAGGTCCCCAATAACCTGAGATGCGCCCATCCAGGCGACCCCTGTGGAAAGAACCTTTCAGGGCTAACTGAGCCAACGGGCAGTTGGTGGACAACGCCTACAAATGTTCGGGATCAAGCCACGGTCATTAACCTGAATCGCTGTTCCAGCCCAACCAGCCCCGTTCCAACCCACCCAGCAGCCCTGGCCCTTGGCCCCCCGCAAACCCCCCAACAGGCGCAACCGGAGACCATGGAGAGCCCCTCTGGCCCTGGTCCTGCTGGTCAATGCTGGAGCCCTGGGCTATCGACTCAGCGAAGGCTGGGACCTGGGCGACTGCTACTGGATGGTGCTGATCACCCTCAGCACCCTGGGGTTCAGCGATGGGCACACCCAGGTTCTCAGCGCCGCCGGGCGCGTGGTCACCACCCTGCTGATTCTGGGCGGGCTGGTGGTTGTCCAGATCAGTATCCAGGGCGTCCTTGGACTCTCTGAATCCGGCTACTTTCGGCGCCTGCGCGAGCGCCAATTCCACCGCTGGCTTCTCAGCATGAATGACCATGTCATCCTCTGCGGCTACGGCCGTATCGGCCGCGAAATCGCCGAACAACTCACCAGGGAAAACGTGCCGTTGCTGGTGGTTGAGATGGACAGTGAGCGCCGGGACGCGGCCGAGGAGCGCGGCCTGGCGGTGATCTCCGCAGACGCCACCCTCGATGAAACCCTTCTCGAGGCGGGCATTCACCGCTGCCGGGCCCTGGTGGCCGCCCTACCCAACAACGCCTCCAACCTCTACGTGGTGCTCAGCGCCAGGGGCATGGCGCCCAACTGCCGTCTGATTGCCCGCTCCGACAGCGAGGAGGCCGAGCGCAAACTGCTGCTCGCCGGCGCCGACCAGGTGGTGAGTCCATACGTCAGTGGCGGCCGGGCCATGGCGGCAACGGCCCTGCGACCCCTCTCGGTGACCTTCATGGATCTGCTGGCAGGCTCCGACTGTGAAGTGGAGGAGTTCCTGCTCAGCAGTGACCCGGATGACCTGGGCTCCCTCGATGGGGCCTCCCTGGCCGAACTCCAGATCGGCGCCCGCTCGGGTGCCCTGGTGCTGGCCATACTGCCGCCCAAGGCGAAGCCGGAAGGGCAAGTGCGCCAATACCGGGGTTCGCAGTACAGCCCCGAAGCCCCCACGCTGATCGCCAACCCAGCCGGCGACACCAAGCTGGCGCCGGGCCAGATGCTTGTGGTATTGGGCAGCCAGCAGCAGCGGGAAAACTTTGGCCTGCTGCTGGGCTCCGCCCTCAAAAGCGTCGATGCCATGACCAACTGAAGTCAGGGACCAACTGAAGTCAGCCCCGCTGTGCCCGAGACCAGGAAGCCGGGGAAAAGACATGGCCATGCTCTAGGGCAATAGCCACCACGGCATCGGCGTCGGCGGCCACAACCCGGGCCTTGAGGGCGGAATCGGCATCCACCTTGACCATGAAGGCATTGAGCTGGGATTTCGACATGGGAGGTGGGGGGAGAGTTTTCACCCTATGCCTAGCCAGAATCCTGCGATCGCGGCGAGATCCAACCCCCCTAGGACCGGCAGGCAGCCCTGTAGGGTGATAGGTGATTCAAAGATTTCTCTCTAGCGAGCTGACCACTTTCTCTTGGGCCGTCGAAGGATCCATTCATAGTTTCTGAGTTCATGACCATTTACGTCGGCAATCTTTCCTTCGATGCAGAAGCGGAAGATGTCCAGCACCTGTTCAGTCAATACGGGCAGGTGAGCAAGTGCAGCCTCCCCCTCGACCGCGACACAGGCCGCAAACGCGGTTTTGCTTTCGTGGAGATGGCCAACCCCGCTGAGGAAACCAAGGCCATCGAGGATCTCCAAGATGTGGAGTGGATGGGTCGCGCCATCCGCGTCAATAAAGCCGAGCCCCGTGGTGGCGGTGGCGGCGGTGGTGGCGGCGGCGGTCGCCGTGATTTTGGTGGCGGCGGCGGTGGCGGTGGCTACGGCGGCGGTGGTGGTGGTGGCGGCGGCGGTCGCTACTGAGCCAACCGAGCCAACCGGCTCCAGCCAATCCCGGTCACCCCAGTGACCCCAAACCGTCCCCCAGCGGGGCGGTTTTTTTTATGGCCCGGGCCCCGCGGCTTCCTAACCTGAAGCCATGGCAAGCCACCCTCCGCTGGTGCTGGTGCACGGTCTTTGGGATACCCCGCGACTGTTCCATCGCCTCCAGGAGAGGCTGGGAGATCGGCGCTTCCCCCTGCTGGTACCCCATCTGCCCATCTGGCTCGGTCGCACCCCGGTGCAGGAGCTGGCTCGGATCCTGGGCAGCCACATCGAGGCGGCCTTCGGCCCCCATACCCCCATCGATCTGCTTGGCTTCTCGATGGGTGGGGTGATCGGCCGCACCTGGATCCAGCGGCAAGGGGGCCACTGCCGCACCCGCAGGTTCATCAGCGTGGGCAGCCCCCAACAGGGCACCCCTACCGCCCAACCCTGGCCCCGCTGGCTGGTGGCTGGTATCGCTGATATGAAACTGGCCAGCCCCCTGCTGCACGAACTCAACGCCAACCCGGCCACTCTTCAAGCGGTGGAGTGCTCCAGCTTTTACTGCCCCAGCGACCTGATGGTGGTGCCGGGCTGGCGCGCCGTGCTGCCGGTGGGCTCGCGGCAGGCGTTACCGGTGCTCACCCACCAGCAGCTGATGCGCGAGCCCGCCGCCCTCGACGTGCTCACTACCGAGCTGCTGCGGCCTTGAACACCCCTGATCCCCTGGCCCTTTCCCTTCTGGTGCGCTGGCTGCTGGGCTGGTGGCTGTGCCTGCCCATGCCGGCCTTGGCTGAGCTCACACCGGCTGGCCGACCGCAGGTTTCGGTGCTGATCCCCGCCCGCAATGAAGCCCTCACCCTGCCCCGGCTGCTCAATGCCCTCCAGCTCCAGAGCCTGCAGCCGCTCGAGGTGATCGTGATCGACGACGGTTCTGGTGATGACACCGCGGCGATCGCCCGCGCCGCTGGCGTGAAGGTGACGACTTCGGCTCCCCTGCCGCCGGGCTGGTGCGGCAAAAACTGGGCTCTGCACCAGGGGGTGGAGCAAAGCCAGGGGGAGTTGCTGGTGTTTATGGACGCCGACACGGAACCCGCACCAACCTTTCTGACCAAGCTGGTGGCAAACCAGCAGCGGCATGGAGGCCTGGTTTCCGTGCAGCCGTTTCACCGCACCGAAAAGGCCTACGAGCAGCTTTCGGTGTTGTTCAACCTGGTGGGGCTGATGGCAGTTCCCCTCGGGCCACGGGGAGGGGTTGCCTTTGGCCCTGCCATGGCGACCAGCCGCAGGGATTACGACCAGATCGGCGGCCATGCCTCCGTTGCCGGCGAAGTGGTGGAGGATTGGTTTCTAGCCCACCGCTACGAAGCGGCAGGCCTGCCGGTAAGCGCCTTTCTCGGCACAACCAACCTGGCCTATCGCATGTATCCCGGGGGCCTGCGGGACATGGTGGTGGGCTTTGACAAAAACTTTGCAACCGCCGCAGGCGAAGTGCGCTGGCCCTGGATGCTGGCGGTGCTGCTCTGGATCTCCGGGCTGATCTGGGCCGCCTGGTGCCTGCCAGCCGCCCTGCTGCATTGGCCCATGGTGGGCAGCCAGGCCCTGATGCCAAACCTGCTCCTCTATGGCGGCTATGCCCTGCAACTGCTGTTGATCACCCGGCGCGTCGGCAGCTTTGGCTGGATCAATCTGGTGTTTCCAGTGCCGGTGTTGTTCTTCCTGGGGGTGTTCCTCTTGGCAATTGTCAACCTCGAACGGGGCTCGATCTCCTGGAAGGGCCGCCAGATCCCCACCCGCTGAGTCGGCCCAGGGCAATTTCTCTGAAACCCTGAAGCCCGCCATTTTTGCGCCCGAATGGATTCAGAATGCAGCGATGGTTGAACCCATTCCTCCAGGTCGCTATCGCGTGCGCGCTGCCGTTGCAAGGGAGCAGAGCGTGCCCCTGCAGGTGCAGGCTGTTCGCTTCAACACCCGCGATGCCGCCGAAACCTTCGCCCAGCTCGTAGCCCAGGACCTGCTGCAGAGCGTGGTGGTGGAGAAGCTGGCCCCCGGGGGCTGCTGGCTGCAACTGAGCCTGGTTGCCGGCGCCAGCTAAACCAACTCCAGCTGAGCCTCTCCAGGTGAACCAACTCCTGTCTAGCCAGCCCCAGGCCGGGCCCGGGCCAGCAGGGCCCCCTCGCTAGGAACCCGCAGATTCCAGGCCAGGCCCCAGCGCTCGAGCAGTTGAATAAACCGATAGGTGGGATCCGGCAGCAACACCAGGGATCCCGAGCGCAGGGTGAATCCCTGGCGCACCGAAGCCTCGAAGGCGTGGTGCAGGTTGTGCCAGCCCTCCCCCAAAGTGATCAGCGCCACAAAGCGATTGTTGCGGCTGGCATCAGCGGTGGCAAAAGGCTGATCCCCAAACAGATGGGCCAGGGAATTGACACTGGCCACCCCATGGAACAGCAGGGTGGTGCTGAGAAAAAATGCGGCCAACCAAGCCATGCCGCCCAACTGCCACGAAAGGCCGGCCAGCAGGAGCACTGGCACGAAATGGAGCCGATCGATCAGCCTCATCACCGGATCGGCCTCCACATCGGCGGGCAGGGAGTCGGGGAAGAAGCTTGGGCGAAACAACCAGCCAACCTGGGAACGCCAAAACCCCCTCCAGCCTGCTGAAGGCATCAGGGGCGTGTGGGGATCGGCAACGGTGTCCACGTGACGGTGGTGGAGCTGGTGATGGGCCTTCCACCAGCTGGGCCCCATCTGACCCGCCGATGCCGCCACCACTGCGCCAACCCAGGCAACTGGCCGGGCCACCCGATAGCTGGCATGGGTTATCAGGCGGTGATAGACGGCCGTGGTGGCCAGCATGCGCACCAGATAGAGAAGCAGGGCCCAGCCGGCAGCGGCGAGGCTGAGCCCTGTCCAGAACAGCAGTAGGCAGCCAAGGTGACTGGCAATGATCAATACGGGCCCAAGGGCGTAGAGAAAGCGACGTAGGTGGCGAACCAAACCCACTCCAGACGGTGATCAAGCCTAGGGGGGAGGCTCG
>NZ_JAGQCQ010000116.1:0-10256 GCF_024346275.1 Cyanobium sp. BA20m-p-22 | reverse complement strand
GCTGGAGGGGCGCTGGCTGGCCAACACCCCCTGGTTGGAGTTGGTGCTGAGCGTTGATTGGCGCCAGCGCCACGAGTTGCTGCGCCTGGAGGTCCCCCTGGCCCAGCCGGCGGACCGCTGGGCTGCCGATACCTCCGGGGGGGTGCTCGAGCGACCGGCCCAGCCGGTCACGGCCAGGGAGCGGGCCCGCTGGGAGGTGGCGGCGATCAGCTGGATCGCGTCGGTGGCTGCCGATGGGGGGGTGGCGGTGTTACTCGATGGCCCCCAGGGGGTTTCGGCGAGCCCGAGCCAGCTGGGCGTGTCCCTGCTGCGGGCCCCCACCTGGCCTGACCCCGGCGCCGACAACGGCCGCCAACGGCTGCGGCTGGCCCTGATGCCCTGTCGCCTGGGCTGGGGCTGCGCCGGGGTGCCCCAGCAGGCCGTGGCCTTTCGCGAGCCCCTCTGGTTGCGGCCGGCGGCGGTCCCGGCCCGGCCCGCCCCGCGCCCGGCCTTGCCTTGCCTGGGGGAGGGTTTGCTGCTGCTGGGCTGCCGGCCCTCGGGGGCGACAGCAACCGTGGTGCTGACCGTGCAGAACTGCTCCCCGTGTCGCCGCCGCCTGGAATTGGGCCCCAACTGGCAATTGCTGCAGCGTCTCGATGGGCTGGAGAGGCCCCTGTCCCTCGATCAGCTGCCAGGCGGGGATCCCTGCTTGCTGCTGCCCTGGAGCATCGGTTTTTGGCGCTTCTCAGTCTTCTCTTAGTCGTCTCTCAGTCGTCGTGGTCGTCGAAGGGGTCGGTGAGACCCTTTGACGGGGGGCCGAAGGCCTGATACACCCCAAAACCGGTGAGGGCCAGGAGCACCGCCAGCACGGCAAGGGCCACGGAGAGGGCCGGTGAGCTGGTGGTGGTTGGATCCATGGCTAGGGAAAGGTGCAGATGTCGGGTTGCGTCACAACTCTCGACGCCCCAGCGCGGCAAGGCGCCCAGGGCCCTTACAGTAACGGCAGCGATTCAATGCCCGAGGGGCTTCAGCAGTCATGGCCCAACGCACCCGCCTCGGCGACATCCTGCGGCCACTCAATTCCGAGTACGGCAAGGTTGTTCCCGGTTGGGGCACCACGCCCGTGATGGGCATCTTCATGGTGCTGTTCCTGGTGTTCCTGCTGGTGATTCTCCAGCTGTACAACAAGTCCCTGCTGCTCGAGGGCATCACGGTCAACTGGAATGGACTTGGCTGAGGCCTCGGCCATCCCTCCCCTGCCAAAACCGGCTCCATGAACATCTTCGGCATTGGACTCCCCGAAATGGCGGTGATCGCCGCCATCGGGCTTCTGGTGTTCGGGCCGAAGCGTCTGCCGGAGCTAGGAAAAACCCTGGGCCGCACCCTCAAGGGGTTCCAGTCGGCCTCCTCCGAATTCGAGAAGGAATTCAAATCAGCTATCACCACTGCTGACATCACCACCGCTGACATCACTACTGCCGACATCACTACTTCTGAAATCACCACTGCCAACCTCCCCGAGGCACGGCCTGGGGAGATTCAGGCGGTTGGGCAGGTGGTTGAGTCTGGAGCTTTGGGGCTGCCCCAAGTCGTTGACGGCCCGCCCGCCTGAGCTCGGGTGATTGCGACCAGTTCGGCCCTACAGCTGGTGGCAGGTCTGGGGAACCCCGGGGCCAACTACGCCGCCACCCGCCACAACGTTGGCTTCATGGCCCTTGAGCGGCTGGCTGCCGCCGCAGGCTCCTCCTTTCGCCAGCAGACCAAGCTGCGCGGCCTGCTCGCCGAGGTGGGTCAGGGTGCGGCCCGGCTGCGCCTGTTGATGCCCCAGACCTACATGAACGAAAGCGGTCGCTCGATTCGTGCCGCGCTCGACTGGTTTGGCCTGGATCCAGCCCAGCTGCTCGTTGTGGTCGACGATATGGACCTGCCCCTGGGCAAGCTGCGGCTCCGGGCCAGGGGTAGTTCGGGAGGCCACAACGGCCTGCGCAGCACTATCAATCACCTCGGCACCCAGGATTTCCCCCGGCTGCGCATCGGCATCGGGGCCCCCGCCCAGGATCCGGCCGAACGCCGCGCCCAAACCATCGGCCACGTGCTGGGGCGCTTCAGTGCCGCCGAGCAGCCCCTGCTGGAGGCGGTGCTCAGTGAGGTGGAAACGGGTATTGGTCTGATTCAGCGCCTGGGCCTGGAGCGGGCGGGGAATCGGCTCAACGGTTTTCAGCCCCACGGCACGCCAGCATGAGTCGATGGCCCCGCTACCCGCCACCACTGCCCAGCTCCGCGTCCTGCATCAGAGCTTCAGCCAGCGGGTGCTGGAGGGAGAAGTCAGTGCCGGTGGGTATCGCTGGAGTTTCCGCTGGGCGTTTGACCGCGGCGAGCTGAGTGTGGAGCCCTCCCTGGGGCGGGCCCTGATCCAGGACGCCTTGCTGCGCTACCTGCTCAAGGTGGATTACCAGCTCGAACCCGGCGGTGACTATGTGTTCACGGTGCGGGCCCGTTTTTAAACCCATTGGGTGGCCACTGGCGCAGCACCTCGCCGTTGCGGCGCTGCAGCGGTTCCCCCAGCCAGCGTTCCAGCAGCAGCTGGGCTACGACGTCGTCAATATCCCTTGGGGGCAGCCGCAGGCCGGTGGGCAGTAGGCGCATCCAGGGGTTTGGCGGATCCAGCTCCCAGTAGCGCTGGCGGGCGGCCAGGCTGCTGCCGCGCTCATCAACCAGGGTCAGCTCCAGGTTGAGTTGGCGCAGTAGGGGTCGCCAGGTGTGACTGCCGGTGCCGTTGCCCAGAATCACCCTGGCCAGGCCGCGTTGCTGCCAGGCCTGCAGCAGGGCCTGGCTGGCTGGAGGAGGCAGGATTGCCGCCTCCAGCACCTGCCCCTGGGATGAATCGGCCAGCACCAGGCCACATTTGCTGCTGCCTGGGTCGAGACCGGCGATCAACGCGGATGCCTGCATGCCGGTCATGGGCGCCGGGGCCCCCTCGGGATGTCGTCCGCCGGCGGTCGCAACCAGCGCAACTCGACTGCAATCGGATCGGGGGTGTCGGCATCGCGCAGCACCACGGCTTCCAGCTGCACCACCTGGCCAGCGGGTCTTTCGCCCAGGGCCCGACCCAGTTGGTTCAGGCTGGCTGCGTCGAACTGCAACCCCTCCACCAGCGTGCCCTGGCGCTGGGCGCGGGCATAGGCCGCCGCCAGCAGCAGGTTCAAGCGGCGGTTGATGCCATCTGGGCCGGTGAGGTCTCCCTCCACCGTGGTGCTGGCGAGCACCTCGCCGGCCTTGACCACGGGTCGATTTGGCCGCAAGTCGGGGAAGGCCAGCACCTGGCGCTCCCCCCGCAGCACGTTGGCGGCCGAGAGGATGCTCACCACCCAGCGGCCGGGCTTGGCGAGCAGATCCTCCAGTTTGGCGATGTCGTTTCTGGGCACCAGCAGGATCTGGCGATCCGGTGGTTGGCCGGGTAACACCCGGCGGAAGGCGTTGATGTTTGCCTGCTGCAAAAGGGCCGTGATCACCTGCTGGGCTTGCTCGGGGCGCTCCAGGGCCACCTTGGCGCTGGAGAGGATTTGCCCGCTGGTGATCACCACATCGCCGCGGCGCAGGGCGATCAGGTTGCTTTCCAGATCCTTGAGCTCTTGGGCTCCCGCCGCAATTCGCTTGCGCACCTGGCTCAATTCGGCCTCGGTGCGGCCAATCTCCGCGTCCCGGTCCCGCACTTCGAGGTTGAGCCGGGAGCGCTCCTGCTCCAGGCGATTGCGCTGGGCGATCAGGGGGGCCAGTTCCTGCCGCAGCTTGCTGGCACGGGCCTGGGCCTGCTCAAAGCGCTGCTGGGCATCTCGCTTGCCCTGTTCGGCTCGGTTGAGCTCCAGCTGGCTGCTGGCCAGCAGGCGACGACTGTTGGCCAGGCGCTCCTCCAGTTGGTCGAGTTCAAACAGGCCCGTGCGCAGGCGCTCGCTCACCAGCAGCATCAGGCCGAGGGAGATGGCACTGATCAGGCTGCCGGTGAGCACCGTGATCAGAACAGCGGTGCTGCGGGGCCGCAGCCTGAACAGGCTCAGCCGCGCCTTGCCCACCCGGCTGCCCAGACGGTCGCCCAGGTTGGAGAGCACTCCGCCCAGCACCAGCAGCGTCAGGATCAGCAGCCAACCCGTCACGTGCGTCTGCGACCGGCCCCAGTATCTCCGGAGTTCAGCTGAAGCGCTTGGCCAGGGCGATGGGATCAAACACCGTGATCTTCTTACGGTCGATCTGCACTAAGCCATCGTTGCGCAGATCCCCGAGCAATCGGGTGATGGTCACCCGGGTTGAGCCGATCGCTTCGGCGATGGCCTGGTGGGAAAGACGCAGATCAATGGTGATTCCTTGGCTGCTGGGAACCCCAAAGTCGCGGCAGAGCACCAGCAGGAAACTGACCAGCCGCGAACTCATGTCCCGGTGGGTGAGGGTTTCGATCATCGTTTCGGTCTGCAGAATCCGCGAGGAGAGACCTTGAAGCAGCAGTAGCCCCACGCTGGCATCCTGTTCGATCGCCTTGCGCACGGAGGTCGCCGGCGCGGTGACAATCTCCACCCGGGTGAAGGCGATGGCGTGATAGAAGCGATCTGAGCGCTGGCCCGTGAGCAGGGAGAGGACGCCGAACAGGCTGTTCTCGCGCAGCAGGGCAACGGTGATCTCCTCACCGGATTCGTAGACCCGCGACAGGCGCACGGCACCGCGGCGCAAAAGATAGACCCGTTCGGCCGGATCACCGGGGAAAAAGATAGTTTTTCCCCGCTCTATTGTTTCGGCAGTGCTGCCGGCCAGCCCGCGGATCACTTCCTGCAGGGTGGGACCCGCCTGGCCGGCACTGCCCATACCCGCCACCGAACCAGGGGCCCCCGTGGTTGGAGCGTTGGCGGTACGGCTGAATCCGTGGGTGGCGCCAACCATTATGGCTCTGGCATATCTCGGGACCTTAAGGATCGCCTGTGGGGATCCCTGTAGCAATACACACGGTTTCCTGGCTCTCCCCCTGGGGCGACGGGCATTGGTACAGGTGTTTCCGCTAGGGATGGGGTCGGATGCTTGTGAAGCGACCCGATGCCGCTACATTCAGCTTCGCGCAGTCGCCCATCAGCGGCTGTCGTTTCAGGGAGTTCATGACCGCCAGCTTGCCCCTTGCCGCCCTTGCCCCAGTCCCCCCGGCCCCTGTGCTGCGTCTGGTAGCCCAACAGGAGGGGCTGCTGCAGATTCATACTGCCCCGTTTCGGGGCAGTTTTGGGGCCGTGTTGAGCCAGGCCCTGCGGACCGCCGGCTTGGGCAGCAGGGTGCTGGTGAGCCAGCTGCTCAAGGGAGGGGTGGATCAGGGGCTCGAAAGCAGCCTTTGGCTGTGTGGGCGCCTGCAGTGGCTGCGCCCCGGGGTGCCCTATTGCATCTCGGAGCCGGCGGCCAGCCAGTCTGAGGAGTTGGCTGCCCAGTCGCTGGCGGCCCAGTCTCTGGCGGCGGTGCAGCAGGTGTGGGCCTACAGCCGAGAGCAGCTGCTCAGTGGGGCCGTGGACCTGCTGGTGCTCGATGAACTGGGGCTGGCAGTGGAGCTGGGCTATCTCGATAAAGCTGAGGTGCTTGCCACCCTGGAGCGCCGTCCGGTCCATCTGGATGTCATTGTGACCGGCCCGGCCATGGCTCCTGAATTGATGGCCATGGCCGACCAGGTCACCAAGCTGCGGCGTGGCCTCTAGGGGTTTTTGATGGCCCCGTCGTTCCTGTTTCCCCTTCCCGTCAATGCTCAAGAACGACCGCTGGATCAATGAGCAGGCCGCCTCCGGGATGCTCCAGCCCTTCCAGTCGAGTCTGGTGCGCCACCTGGATCCGGACACGGCGAGCTCACCGGTGCTCAGCTACGGCTGCTCCTCCTATGGCTACGACCTGAGGCTCTCGGCTAAGGAGTTTTTAATTTTCCGGCACGTGCCGGGCACGGTGGTGAACCCGAAGCGGTTCAATCCCGCCAACCTTGAGCCTGCACCCCTAAATCAGGATGAAGACGGGGTCTATTTCATTCTGCCGGCCCACTCCTACGGCCTCGGTGTGGCGCTGGAGAAGATGAAAGTGCCCGCCAATATCACCGTGATTTGCCTGGGTAAGAGCACCTATGCCCGTCTAGGCATCATTGTCAACACCACGCCGGCTGAGGCGAGCTGGGAGGGCCATCTCACCCTCGAGTTCAGTAATTCCTCAGGAGCTGATTGCCGCATCTATGCCAACGAGGGTATCTGCCAGCTGCTGTTCTTTGAGGGGGATCCCTGCGCAACCACCTATCAGGATCGCGCTGGCAAGTATCAGCACCAACCAGAGCGGGTCACCCTGGCCCGTATTTAGAGCTGCCAGGGGAATAGGAGTCGCTAGGGTGCCAGCCGAGCCTTGTGCAGCCGGCTCTTCTCGTACCAGTCGGCAAACTGGGGGGCCCAGGCCTGCAGGTGGGGCCAGATCAGGTCGCAGAGTTCGCGTATTTCCTGCTGGGCATCGAGTTTGGCCCGCAGGTCGAGGAAGTGCAGCAGGGCCCGCAGGGTAAAACTCACCACGAAGTGCTGGCGGTAATCAAAGGGCAGGATGCCGCGGGCATGTTCTTCGGCGAAGCCAGCTGCCAGCAGGTCGCGGTAGCGCTC
This sequence comes from Cyanobium sp. BA20m-p-22, assembly GCF_024346275.1. Classification (NCBI taxonomy): domain Bacteria; kingdom Bacillati; phylum Cyanobacteriota; class Cyanophyceae; order Synechococcales; family Prochlorococcaceae; genus Cyanobium; species Cyanobium sp. BA20m-p-22. Next base: position 3,639 of record NZ_JAGQCQ010000116.1, on the reverse strand, counting down.
GGCGGCGGCGCGGCAGAGCTCCAGATCGATCGCGCGCTGCTCGATCGAATAGTGATACTTCTTGCCCTTGCGGTCGCTGTAATAGCAAACGGGCCTGAGATAGAACACCTCTTCGAGCTCCAGCTCGCCTCGGGCGGCCCGGCAGATGCGCTCGCCGGTGTAGCGCATCGACTGCACATCAAAGCTAACCCCCACCCGGTGGGTGCGGGCCTGTTGCATCACCGAGTGGGGAAACCAGCCCACATTGAGCACGATCTGGGCGTGCTCGAGGGGGCCGTAGTGGCCCCGCTCTCCGGCCAGTAGCCGTTTGACGCAGATCTCGCCAGCTTGGGTCTCATCGGGCCAGTTGGCCCGATCGGCGGCCACGAACCCCTCGCAGTAGTCCTGGTGCATGCCCGCATAGACGCACTGCTGCGGGTTGGGGGTGGCGGCGATCAGCTCAACGCGGAAGCGGGGATCAAGGGACACGGCGGCTTCAGCCATGGCTGCGGGGTGAGGCCATGGTGCCAGCTTCTGCGGCCCTGGGCGTGGGATCGCCGCCAAGGGCACTGACCTGGCCTACCCCCGCCAGCTGGGGTAGGGGCTGGCCGCTGAGCAGGGCGTCGCTGAGGGCCTGCAGTTCGCCGGCGCTGCGGGCGCCGATGGCCCGGCCCACGGCCACCCCGGTGGCATCAAACAGCTCAAGCTGGGGAATGCCGTTGACCGCATATCGCTCCAGCTCCGCTTGCCAGCGGGGGTTGTCCACATTGAGCAGCACGACATCGAGCTGGCCGCGGTGCTGGACTTCCACTCTCTCCATGGCTGGAGCCATGCTGCGACAGGCTTCGCACCAGTCGGCATAGAACTCCACCAGGGTTGGCCGCCCGTTGTGGAGAGCCACCTGCAGGTCGAGGGACTGGCGAGCCAGGCGCTCCAGCGGGGCTTCAGGGTGGAGGCCACCGCGGAACCACAGCAGGCCGCCGGCAAGTAGGGCCGCCAGCAGAAGTAGCAGCAGCCTTTCGCCCTGGCCCAGAGCTGGGGTGGGGGGGGAATTCACCATGACCTCACTTTGGCAGTGCTTGCTAGCGTTAAGGCCAAGGCAAAGGGGCCTCCCTGTGAAACGGCGCCTCATCCTCCATTTCCCCCGCGAGGCGGTTCACCAGCCGATCACCTATCGGCTGGCGGTGGACTTTGACATTGCCGCCAAGATTCTCAAGGCCCAGATCGCGCCCAACCAGAGCGGCACCATGGTGGTGGAGCTGTCGGGTGACATCGATGAGCTGGCCGCGGCGGAGACCTGGCTGGAAAGCCAGGGGCTTTCGCTCAATCGGGCCCCGGCCCAGATCAGCATCGATGCCCAGCTTTGCGTCGATTGCGGCCTCTGCTCGAGTGTGTGCCCCAGCGGGGCCCTGGCTCTGCATCAGCCCGCCTGGCAGCTGCAGTTCGATGCGCAACGCTGTCTGGTCTGTGAGCAGTGCATTCCGAGTTGCCCCCTAGATGCGATTGCCCTGGTGCTGGCCCTACCTGTGAAGGCGACACCATGAAAGCGATCTGGAGGCTGCTGCTGTTGCCCGTGCGGGCCCCGATGCTGCTGGTTCTGGCGGTGGTTTCGGTGTACGAAGGGCTGCATTGGAGCCAGCCGCTCGAGGGCGCGGCGTCTTCGGGGATGGGCCAGTTATCCAGCCTGTTCTGGTCGATCGATTGCCTCCATGCCCTGCTGGTGGTGCTGGTCTGCACCATGCCCGATCTGCTGCTGCAGCGGATCTCCAATTTGATGGCGGCCAGCCGGGTGATGAGCCTGGTGATCAGCCTGCTGATCGTCACGGTGGGGGGCCTCTACCTGCTCCACCTTGCGGTGCTGGCCAATGTGCTGATCCTGGGTTCGACGGTGCTGCTGGCTCGCCTGGATCTGGCCAGGGTGCGTGTGGCGCCGCCGCCCCTGCTCCTGGCGGGGGGCCTGGGTGTGCTGGTGTTGGCCGGGGCGGCCCTGGGTCGCGGGCTTGCTAGCGGCTTCTAACAGCGCGATGACTAACAACGGGGTGTGGGCCGCTGCTGGAAGCTCCAGAGATTCCCCAGCACTTTTTTGACGTAAAGCCGGGTTTCCGGATAGGGAATTGCCTCGATCCACAGTTCAGGTTGCAGCTGCAGCTGGGGATTCACCCAGCCGGCCACGGCGCCTGGTCCGGCGTTGTAGCTGGCGACCATCAGCACCGGATTGCCCTGCCACTGGCGCCGCAGGTTGCTGAGATAGAGGGCTCCGAGCTGGGCATTGCGCCCGGGATCGCTGAGGGCCCCTGGCGGCAAGGGGCCTCCAGCAAGCTCGGCCGCCGTTTCCGGCATCAGTTGCAGGAGCCCCACGGCGCCGGCACTGGAGCGCACCCCTGGGCTGAAGCGCGATTCCTGTTTGGCCACGGCCGCCAGCAGGGTCGCCGGTAGGCCGGCCTCGGCCGCCGCCTGCTCCAGTTCCGCAACGAAGCTGGCGGTCTGCAGGCTGCTGGCGAGCACCCTGCCCAGGCCGCAGGCCTGGTTGGTGGGGAGCCGCAGGCTGGCCTGCTCCAGTTGGCCCAGGCCGATCCAGTGGTCGCCCACGGCCCTGCGCAGCCGGCCTTCCAGCACCAGCTCCTCAGGGCCCCTGGGAGGCGCTGGGCGTTGGCTGCGCCAGTGCTCCCAGGCCTCCAGGGATTGGTCCAGTCGCCAGAGCCGCTCGAGCTGGCGATCGCCGCTGCCGAGCGGCTGCCAGACGGCAGGCGACAGGGCTGGGCTGGCGGCCGGATCGAGGCTGAGATCGCCCCGCCCCAGCCGCAGCGCGGCCCGCCAGCCGTAGTAGCCTTGGGGATGGTGCTCGAGCAGGTTGCTCCAGGTGGCCCGGGCCTGGTTGCGTTGACCCTGCTGCCACTGGCTGAAGCCCAGCCAGAAACGCTGGCGGCCCACCAGCCCCACTGGCAGATGGCGCTCGATCGGGGCGCTCAGGAAAACCTGGGCCCCGCTCCACTGACCTGCCAGCAGGGCCTGGCGGGCCCGTTGCCATTGCAGCTCCCAGCTGGCCGGATGGTTGGGCCAGCGTTGCAGCACCGCCAGCACGGCGCTGCTGCCAGGGCTGTCGAGGGCGCGGCGGGCCTGAACCGGGGCCGTGTTTTGCTGGGCTGCCGGCAGCTTGGTCAGGGCCTGCAGGCTGGAGGCCCCTGGCTGGTCGCTGAGCAGGCTGACGGCCTCCACGGCCAAGGGGGAGTGGGGCCTGGAGCGGGCCAACTTGAGTAGCAGGTTTTGGCCAAGGGCCTGCTGGGAGGCGTTGCCGCCGAGCAGGCCCTTGGCCAGGGCCAGTTTGGTTTCCGGGCCGGGTGGCTGACTGTTGAGGCAGGCCTGGCCTGCCTCAACGTCGCCGAGCTGGGCCAGGGCCAGGGCCAGCTGGTCCCGCTGGAGGGGGCTGGGTGGGGCCGTCTTGCTTTGGCAAGCCTGGCGGAACTTCGCGCCGGCTCCGGGCCAGCGCAAGCCATGGCGGGCCAGGTGCAGGGCCCCATCGCGCCTGGATGGGGCCGAGGGGCCTGCTTCCAGGGCCGCCGCCAGGGCGGCCGGGTGGGCGGGGAAGCGCTGGAGCAGCAGCTTGCGCAGCCCGGGCTGGTCGCGCCCCAGGGCGTAGAGCCCATCGGCGGCGGCAGGTGT
>NZ_JAGQCQ010000115.1:0-10364 GCF_024346275.1 Cyanobium sp. BA20m-p-22 | reverse complement strand
CCAGCCGGGCCGAAGGCCGCCGCCAACTCAACCTGCTGGGCGGCGGCGGCCAGGGGCACGACCAGGCCACAGTCCCAGGCTTGCAGCAGCTGCTGGACCCTCATCGAACTCCTCCTCCCCCCGCTGCCTGCCACACCCTGGCCGGATCCGGGGCTGCCAGGGCCCCCTGGGGCTGCCAGCCGCTAGCCAGGCCCGGTGCCACCGGGGTGGGCCCCTGGGCCTGCAGGGCCGCCAGATGGTGCAGCCAACGCCGGCCGATGCCGGTTTCAAAGGCGGTGCTGAGCATCAACCGCGGGGCGCCCTGCTCCAGCGCCGCCAACAGGGGCCGCGGATCCCCCTCCTGGCTGGGCCGCCGCACCTGCCAGCCCGACCAGCTCTGGCGCAACCAGGGCTGCTGCTGCAGGGATTCATCCAGGGCCACCGGCACCCGGGTGGCCAGGGCCTCCAGGCCCGCCAGGTCGGCAGGGCCCAGGGGCTGCTCCAGCCATTCCAGCCGGGGCTCACCGGCGAGCCGCTCGGCCCAGGCCCAGGCCGTGGCCGGCTGCCAGCCCCCATTGGCATCCAGGCGCAGGCGCCCGTCTGGGGGCAGGAGTTGGAGCAGCTGCTCCAGCAAGGTGCGTTCCAGCCCATCAGGGTGCACTGCCACCTTCCACTTGAACACCGGCAGCTCGCCCCGGGTCAGCGCCAGCCGCTCCAAAGCCAGCCGCTCCAGGGCCGCCGGACCGGCCGACAGCAACCGGGCCGAGGGGGGCGGCGGCAGCCAGCGCCCCGGGGGCAGGCCATCGAGCTCGGCCAGGGCCGCTCCCAGGGCGAAGCCGAGGCTGGGCGGCAGGGTGCCGGCCGCCAGGGCCCCCTCCAGCTGGGGCCGGGAGCATTGGGGCCCCAGGCCTTCAATCGCCGCCGCCAGGGGCTCCAGCTGCCCATCCAGCGGGGCGGCCTCTCCCCAGCCCACCAGCCCCTCGGGGCTGTGCAGCCGCAACAGCCAGCCGCGCTTCCCGGCGATGGGGCCCCTGGCGGTGCTGAGGGCCTGGGGCAAGCTGAGCCCAAAGGGCCGCCACACCAGCCCTAACCAGCCAACCCCTGCCGCCATCGCTCAGCCCCACCAGCGGCCCAGGGCCAGCCCCAGGGCCAGGCCGAGCCCACTGAGAGCCTGAAAACGCAGGGCCAGAAACTTACTGCCGCCGATGCGACTGCCATCGTGGTGGTGCTGGCTCAGCAAGCCGATCAGCCGCCGGGCCGGCGGCAAACCGATCACCCCGAGCAGGGCCGTGGGCGGCCAGCGCAGGGCCGCGGGCCCAACCAGCACGGGCGCCCACTGCAGAGCCAGGCTGGCGGCCACAAACCAGGGCACCAGCCGGGCCGCCGTCGCCGTTCCCAGCCGCACCACCGGCGATCGCTTGCCGTTGGCGCCGTCCTCACCCACCTGGTGAAAGTGGGAGCAGAACAACACCAAGGTGGTGGCCAGAGCCGGACCGCTGCCCAGTTCCAGCGCCGCGCGCCAGGGCAGCACCGCCCCGGCGATTGGGGGCGCCAGAGCCACTAGGGCGGCGGCGGTGGCCAGGGGGCCAAAGGCCAGCCAGCACAGGGGTTCCCCCAGGCCCCGATAGCCCAGCCGAAACGGCGGGCCCTGGTAGACGTAACCGAGGCCGCAGCAGGCCAGCACCAGGCCCAACACTGCCGGGCTACTGCGCCAGGCCACCAGGGCCATCAGGGCCAATCCCCCCAGTAGGCAACCGTTGGCCAACCAGGCCACCCGGTCACGGCGGCCGGTGAGATTGACCAGCGAATGGGGTTTGCCGTGGGTGTCCACGCCGGTATCGGCGTCGAAGACATCGTTGGCCAGGTTTTCCCAGGCCAGCAGCAGCACCGCCGCCAGCAGAAACAGCAGTAACTGGTCGAGACGCACCGGCTCCGCCCGGCCGAAGCGCCAGCCCGCAGCCAGCAGCACCGGCATCACCGCCACCGCATACATCGGCCACTTGATCGCCGCCTGCCACAGCTGCCGCCGATCCGGCGGGCTGGCGTAACGGCTTGCGACGACCTTGGGCTCAGTCATGGGGGCCGCAGGCGGCAGCCGCTGCAGGGCCCATACATTTGAGCAGCTCTCTGTCGCGGCCCCGGCCCCTTCTGGTGCAGGCCTCCCATTCCTTCACCGATTCCCCAGGCGGTTCGTCTGGGAATTCGTTCACGGATCTGCTGACCGCCGCCAATGGGCAGGCCCGTCAGCTGGAGGAGGACGGCGTTCTCAGCCTGGCCCTGCCGCTGGCCGGCGGCGACCCCCTGTTGCTGCTGCCTCACCTGGAGCCCAGCGGCGGGGATGGCTTCCGTTTCCTCTGGGATGGGGCTCCGGGGCTCTGCATTGCCGCCGCCGGCCGCACCAACAGCCTGGAGCTGAGTGGCCCGCGCCGCTTCGAGTTGGCCCAGCGCTTCGCCAGTGCCAGCCTCAGCCGTCTGGCCACAACCAACGCCGGCCCACCCCTGGCCCGGCCCAGGGTGCTGCTGGCCTTCGCCTTCTTCGATGCGCCCCTGCGGAGCGAACCGGGGTCGGTGCCCGGGGTGCAGGCGGTGCTGCCGCGCTGGCAACTCAGCCGCCAGGGGCAGCACTGCTGGCTGCGGCTGCAACGGCCGATTGGCGGCGGGGTGACGCCACGGCAGCTGGCAGAGGAACTCTGGGAGCGGGCCCGCCGGCTGGAGCAACTGGTGGAGCAGGCGGAGGAACCAGGCTGGAGCGAGCTGGGCGGAATCGGCCTGCGCTGGAGCGCCCCCTGGCAAGGCAGCTATCGCTTCGCCGTGGCCGAGGCCCTGAGCAAAGTCGAGGCGGGCGAATTGAAAAAGGTGGTGCTGGCGGTGCGCCAGGAGCTCCAGCTCGACACCGCCCCCGACCCCCTGGCCCTGCTCGCCCCGCTGCGACGGCACCAGGGCGGCAGCTGCCGCTTTCTGTGGCAACAGGGGCCCGGCTCGGCCCTGATCGGCGCCTCCCCGGAGCGGTTGCTCACCGTGCGCCAGGGCCAGCTGCGCAGTGATGCCCTGGCCGGCACCGCCCCGGCGGGGGATCAGGCGGCGGCCCTGCTGCACTCCAGCAAGGACCGCCACGAACACGAGCTGGTGGTCGACACCATCACCGCCGTACTGGCCCGAGCTGGCATCACCCCCCGCCGGCCCCGCCACCCCCGCCTGGCGCGCCATGGCCAGCTGGTGCACCTGCATACGCCGATCACGGCAGCCCTGGCCCAGCACCAGCCCCTCACCATTGCCGCAGCCCTCCATCCCACCCCCGCCGTGGCGGGCCTGCCCAGGCGCGAGGCGATGGCCTGGCTGCGCAGCCTCGAACCCTTTGAACGGGGCCACTACGCCGCCCCGATCGGCTGGATCGACAGCGCCGGTGACGCCGACCTGCGGGTGGCAATCCGCAGCGGCACGTTGCGGGGGGATCGCCTCGAGCTCACCGCCGGCGCGGGGCTGGTGCGCGGCTCCACGGTGGAGCGGGAGCTGGCGGAGGTAGCCCTCAAGCTCGGCGTTCTCCAGCAACAGCTGGATCTGGCCGCTCAGGCCAGCAGCCGCTCGATCGTCTGATCCGCCAGCGGGATCCCCCCCAACCGCTCCACCTCGCGCACGCCGGTGGGGCTGGTGACGTTGATCTCGCTGAGCCTGCCGTCGATCACATCGATGCCAACGAAAAACAGGCCTTCTGCCTGGAGCGCGGGCGCCAGCTCGGCGCAGATGGCCCGCTCGGCGGCGCTGAGCTCGGTGGCCTCAGGGGCCCCGCCCAGGGCCAGATTGCTGCGGAACTCGCCGCCGGTGGGCTTGCGATTCACCGCCCCGAGCGGCTCCCCATCCACCAGCAGGATGCGCTTGTCGCCGGCGCTCACCCCGGGCAGGAAGGCCTGCACCATCACCGGCAGCCGCTCCTGGCCCGTCACCAACTCCAGCAGGGCCCGCAGGCCCGGCGTGGCCGCGGCGGCAAACACCACCCCCTGGCCGGCCCGCCCCCCCAGGGGCTTAAGCACCACCTCCCGATGCTCGGCCGTGAATGCCGCCAGGGCGTCCACCCGGCTGGCCACCAGGGTCGGCGCCATCAGATGGCTCCAGCGCAGGGAGCTCAGCTTTTCGTTCCAGGCCCTCAGGGCCGCGGGGCGATTCAGCACCCGCACCCCCTGGCGCTCCGCCAAATCCAGCAGGTGGGTGGCATAGAGGTAGGCCTCATCCACCGGTGGGTCCTTACGCATCCACACATGGGGGAAGGCCGTAAGCGGCAGCCGCTGGGAATCGCCCAGCCCATACCAACTGGCTGCGCCATCGGGCTGGGGCTCCAGTGGCTGGGCCAGCGCCCAGGCGCCATGGCCCCCGGGCCCATCGGCAGCGGCAAGATCGGCCATGGTGCAGACCCACACCTGCTCACCGGCCCGCTGGGCCGCCTGGATCAGGGCAACGCTGGAATCCTTGGCCGGGTTGAGCCGGGCAATCGGATCGATCACGAACAGCTGGGAGGCCACCGCTCAGCTCGCCAGCAGGGCGTCGAGCTGGCCGGAGCGCTCGAGGGCATGCAGATCGTCGCAGCCACCCACGTGCTGGCCGTTGATGAAGGTCTGGGGCACGCTGCGCCGCCCACCGCTCTTGGCGGCCATGGCCGAGCGGGCAGCCTCATCGCCGTCGATCACATATTCGCTGTAGGCAACGCCCTTGCGGTCAAGCAGGGCCTTGGCACGGATGCAGAAGGGGCAGAACCGCCAGGTGTACATCTCAACGTTGGCGGCCATCGGGGCCTTTGCACAGATGAACTGATCCTAGAAGTGGCCGCCAACGTAGCTCCTCCGAGACCATGGTCCGTACCATGGTCATTACAATTTCCATTCATCACGGAAGCAGCCCCATGGTCTGGCAGATCAGCGCCAGCCAGTTCAAGGCCCGCTGCCTTGGCCTGATGGACGATGTCGCCCGCAGCGGCGAAGCCCTGGTCATCACCAAAAACGGCCAGCCCGTTGCGGAGCTTCACCCGTGCCGCGGTACTCGCCGCGCCAGTCCTTTTGGGCTGCACCTCGCCACCCGCCTCGACGGCGACGTCGTGGCGCCCCTGGACGAACCCTGGGATGTCCTGCAGTGATCCTGCTGGATACCCACGTCCTGCTTTGGCTGGACCGCGATGACGCCCAACTCGGCCACCAAGCCAGGAAGACCATCGCTCAGGCCTGGGAGCAATGCCAGGTGGCCGTGAGTGTGATCAGCTTCTGGGAGGCTGCCATGCTCAACCGTCGGGGGCGTATCCACCTGGGCCTGCCGCCCGAGCGTTGGCGAGCCGATTGGCTGGAGGCTGGCCTGCTCGAACTGCCCCTCGAAGGCGGCATCGCCCTGCAGGCCGTGGAGCTGGACGCGTTTCATGCCGATCCTGCAGACCGCTTCATTGCCGCCAGCGCGATCTGGCACCGCGCCACGCTGCTCACAGCTGATCAAGCCATTCTCAACTGGCCAGGCTCCCTGGAGCGATTGGACGGGCGCCACTGATACGGTCAGATCATCAGAAGGCCATCGCCGTGACCGCCGCCAGCACCCCCGCCGCAGTGCCGCTCGACCTCACCGACTTCAAGCGCGACCTCTCCGAGCTCACCGACCGCCTGGGCCATGCCCAGGACTGTCTTTGACGTACCGGCCCTGAAAGCACGGCAACAAGACCTGGAGCAGCTGGCCTCCCAGAGCGACTTCTGGGACGACCAAAAAGCAGCCCAGGCCAAGATGCGCCAGCTCGATGAAGTGAGGGCCCAGCTCGAGCAGCTGGCCGCCTGGCGGGCGGCGGTGGTCGATGGTGAAGCCACCCTCGAGCTCTACGGCCTCGAGCCCGATGGGGAACTGCTGGCCGAATCGAACCAGGCCCTGCAGAAGCTACGGGCCGATCTGGATCGCTGGGAGCTGGAGCGCCTGCTCTCTGGCCCCTACGACAAGGAGGGCGCCGTGATCAGCATCAACGCCGGCGCCGGCGGCACCGACGCCCAGGACTGGGCCCTGATGCTGATGCGCATGTACACCCGCTGGGCCGAAGACCACGGCATGAAGGTGAGCGTGGACGAGCTCAGTGAAGGGGAAGAGGCAGGCATCAAGAGCTGCACGATCGAGATCGAGGGCCGCTACGCCTACGGCTACCTGCGCAACGAAAAGGGCACCCACCGGCTGGTGCGGATCAGCCCTTTTAATGCAAACGACAAGCGCCAGACGAGTTTTGCCGGTGTGGAGGTGATGCCCAACATCGAGGCGGAAGTGAAGCTCGACATCCCCGACAAAGACCTGGAGATCACCACCAGCCGCTCTGGTGGTGCGGGCGGCCAGAACGTCAACAAGGTGGAGACGGCCGTGCGCATCCTGCACATCCCAACAGGCCTGGCCGTGCGCTGCACCCAGGAGCGCTCCCAGCTGCAAAACAAAGAAAAGGCCATGGCCCTACTGATGGCCAAGCTGCTGGTGATTGCCCAGGAACAGCGCGCCTCCGAGATTGCAGACATCCGCGGCGATATCGTGGAAGCTGCCTGGGGCAATCAGATCCGCAATTACGTATTTCATCCATACCAGATGGTGAAGGATCTGCGCACCCAGCAGGAAACCACCGACGTGCAGGGCGTGATGGACGGCGACCTCGACCCCTTCATCCAGAGCCTGCTGCACGCGGGTGTCGAAGTCGGAGCGGGCGGCGACGGCTGACCACTTGCGCTACCCAAGGGGCTGCCGTTCCATCAACCCATACGCGCGGAATGGCTGCAGGGATGGCCCTCAGGGATCTGAACGGCATGCAGATCCGCAACAGCCTGCAGGTGGGCTTCGCCGGTTTCCTCGCGGCGGCCCTGTTCCTGCACGTCGGCATCAGCGCTGACTTCGACGATGGCTTCTATGTCGTCTACGGCGTGGCGCGGAGCCTGCTGCCAACCCCTGATCAATCCCTGCAGGCCGCCCGGGCCCGCGTAACCGGCACGCTGTTTGGCGGCGTGATTGTGGTTCTGGTGATGCAGATAGGCGCCAGCTGGATGGCCGCAGGCATCGGCTACGTGCTGATCCGCCTAGTAGGCCAATGGCTCCGCTGGAGCGAAGCCACCCTCAACAACGCCGCTGTCATGGCGGTGCTGTTGCTGGCAGTTCCTGACTACGAGGCGATGGGGATGGGTTATGTGCTGCTGCGCACTGGCTGGCATCTGATCGGCCTGATGATCGGCATGGGGGTGGAGCGGCTCCTCTGGTTTCAGACCCCGATAGAACGCCTGCGCAGCGCCGAGGAAGTGCTGAAGCAAGACCTCAGCGCCATCGTCGAGGGGGGCACCACGGCCAGTGCCGATGGTCTGATCCTGCGCCATGCCGAACTGGGCGTGCTGAGGACTGCCGTGCGGCGCAGCGATGCAATCACTGCGCAGGAGAGCGATGCGGCGCAGCAGCGCGAGAGTTGCCTGGAGGAGGCCCTGCGGCATGCGGTGGCAATGCTGCGCCTACCAGCAGGCCTTCGACCTCTTGACGCACAGGCCTGTCGCGACGCCCTGCGGGCTTGGCCCGGATGATGCCCCCACGCACAATCATGCGCAACGGCGCTGCCGTCGCGCTGACCGTAGCGGTGAGCAGGCTTGCCGCCCTGCCGGAGGGCCAGTTCCTGGCACTGGCCCTATTGGTGGTGATCGAAACCGATCTGGGCCGCGGCTTAATCGCCGGACGCGAACGCATCATTGGCACGGTGCTAGGGCTTATGGCGGTGGTGGTCGCAGCGGGCCTGCTGCTGCCGCTATCAGCGCCATTGGCGGTGTTCGCAGGCCTAACGCTGCTGCGCCTGTTCAGCTTTGCCGCCGGTCTGAGCACGGGCTACATCGTGGGAGGTCAAGTCGTGGCCGGCAGCCTGCTGCACCATGGGCACGATTGGTGGCAATACGCCGGCTGGCGCACCACGATGACCCTCCTCGGCGTCCTGCTGGGGCTGCTGGTGGCGCGCGGGGTCTACAGCGATCGCCTGCACGCCACATGGGAGCTTCAGTACCATTCATGGTTGGTGGCAATGGCCACGGCCCTGGAGACCATAGAGAGCGCGCCACCGCCTGAGGAGCGCTTTAAGGAACTGCGAAAAGATCGCAACGCACTGCTCCACCAGCTTCCAGCACTGCTTGCGGAGCAGCAGGTTCTGCATGCCAATGGCCCGTCCTGGTCCGCCCGCGTGCATCGGGCCCTGGACCAAGCCAGTGCGGTGCTCGCCAGCGGGCGCGATCTGGCGCCACTGCTGGCAGCACCGGCGGGAGAACTGCAGCGGTCCCTGCTGCCCACCTCCACCCTGCTGGCCCAGGGAAGCCTGCTCCTGCGGGCCCTGGCGGAGGGCACACCCACGCACCGGATCCGCCAGGAGCTGAGTGCGGCCCTCACTCCACTGACGCAACTGACCCACAGCCTTCTGGATCAGTCATCCCTTGCGGAGGATCTGTACCTCTGCGGCCGGCTGCTGCTGCTGGGGCATGCGCTGCTTGGCCTGGAAGATCTCGCCATGCCTCCTTCGACCAACCGGACCAACCCTGCCTCGCCCAGGTGACAGCCCGTCCTTCCCTGGTGGCGGGGATGCCAGGATCCACAAAACGGCAGTTGGCAATGGCACCCACGGCTTCAGGCCAGGCCGAACCGGCAATGAACGGCGATCTGGGAATAGATGCCAAGGTCGGCGATGGCTGACGAAAGTCCCAGTTTCATCAAGCTCGCCATGCGCAACATGGTGCGCAAGGGCCGCCAGAGCTTGTTCCACTTCGGCCTCACGGCCCTGGGACTCTCCGGGTTTCTGGTGCTGATCGCCTGGTTGGGCCGCCCCCAGCTGCCGGGGGGCTGAGCTGTGCTGGATCTGGACCTGGCCTACTTCGCTGATCCGGATCTGGAGGTGGGGCTGCTGGCTGATACCGCGACCTGGGCCAGCCACGCCGAAGGCTGGGCCGAACACATCGAGAGCTGGCTGGTCCAGCTGGCCGCCGAACTGCCGCCCGAGCTCTGCGCCCCCGCCTACAGCCTGGGCCTGAGCCTGGTGGGCGATGGGGAGATCGCAGCCCTGAACAACGATTGGCGCCAGCAGCAAGGGCCCACCGATGTGCTGGCCTTTGCCGCCCAGGAAGCGGGCCTCGACGACCTGCCCCCCCTGGCCATACCTGGCCCCCTGGAGCTGGGCGACATCGTGATCTCGGTTGAAACCGCCGCCCGCCAGGCGGCCCAGCACGGCCACAACCTGGAAGAGGAACTGCTGTTTCTGGCCAGCCATGGCCTGCTGCACCTCCTGGGCTGGGACCACCCCGATGAGGCCAAATTGGCGGCCATGCTGGCGCGCCAGGAGGAGCTCGTTAAGGTGCGGCCGGAACCATGACCAACCTGCTCCCCCTACCGCGCCAAGACCCCATGGCCGAGCATCCTGACCGGCGCCTTCGCGCCAGCGCCTGGAAGGTGGCTGGAGACCTGCCGGCCAGCTTTCGCTATGCGGCCCAGGGCCTGGTCTATGGATTTACCAGCCAACGCAACTTCCGCATCCACGTGATCACCGGAGCTGGGGTGTTTGGTCTGGGGCTGTGGCTGCAGCTACCCACTTCCCAGCTGGCGGTGCTGGTGCTCACGGTGGCTGCGGTGCTGGTGCTGGAGCTGCTCAATACGGCCACCGAAGCGGTGGTGGATCTGGCCATCGGCCGCAAGTTCCACCCCCTGGCCCGGATCGCCAAGGACTGCGCCGCCGCGGCCGTGCTGGTGGCCTCCATCTCGTCATTGATGATCGCCATGTTGCTGCTGGTGCCGCCCCTGGTGGCCAGGCTGGGGTTCTGAAGGAACTTCCCTAAGGAACCTCCCTGATGCTCCTCGTTCTGGACAACTACGACAGCTTCACCTTCAACCTGGTGCAATATCTGGGCGAACTGGCACCAGACCATCCCATCGCCGCCGATCTGCGGGTGGAGCGCAACGACGCCCTCAGCCTGGAGCAGATCCGCGAGCTGGCCCCCGCCGCCATCTTGATTTCACCGGGGCCCGGCGACCCGAATCAATCGGGAGTTTGCCTGGAAGTGCTGAGACAGCTGAGCCCCTCGGTGCCGACCCTGGGGGTGTGCCTGGGTCACCAGTCGATCGCCCAGGTGTATGGGGGCAGGGTGGTGCGGGCCAGGGAGCTGATGCACGGCAAAACCTCGCCAGTTCACCACAGCGGCCAGGGGGTGTTTGAGGGCCTGGCCAACCCCCTCACCGCAACCCGATATCACAGCCTGATCGCCGAACGCGAAAGCCTGCCCGACTGCCTGGAGATCACCGCCTGGCTGGATGACGGCACGATCATGGGCCTGCGCCACCGAGCTTTCCCGCACCTGCAGGGGGTGCAGTTTCACCCCGAAAGCGTGCTCACCCAGCAG
>NZ_JAGQCQ010000114.1:0-10482 GCF_024346275.1 Cyanobium sp. BA20m-p-22 | reverse complement strand
GCAGGGTGGGCTGCACGGCCCGCAGGGCCTGGATCTGGCAGCCCACGCCGATGGCCAGGAGCCGGCGGATGCCGCTGCCGGGCAGCTGCTCGAGCACCTCCAAATTGGGGGAGAGGGTGGGCTTATTCACCCGGGCGGCGAGCACCTCGGCCGGGGTGCGGGCCAGCTGGGGCACGGGGGTGAAGCGGTCGTCAGGGCTCTGGCCCACACACAGCACCGCATCCACCAGGCCCGTTTCCAGGGCAAGTACGCCGATGCGACTGGCGATGCCCGTCCACTGGGCTCCTTCTATGGGCCGCTGCAGCCGGGCGGTGAGCATGCGCTGCTGCACGCCGAAATAGAGCTCGTCGTCGTTTTCCAGGTCGCGGCTGCGGCCGTGGGCTTCCGTTTCCATCGCCTCAAAGCGCTGGGTCAGAAAGGCGCAGCTCTGCTTTACGTAGGCCACCCAGCGACTGTCGCAGAGGCCGCACTGGCTACACAGGTCTTTGGCAGGATAGGTACTTCCCTTGGCCAGGGGCCTTGCCCGCTCATGGGGAGCACTGACAGCCATTACCGGACAGCCCTGGGGCATCAGCAGGGGCCCAACCTATCGGGTGTGGGCCGCAGGGTGGTGGGCGAAAGTGGGCGTCGCTCCGCCTGACCATGGCTCAGAGTTCAGACCAGCCGAAGCGCCGCCGGGGAGCGGTGCCGCTGCGACTGGCCATGGCCGGTGCTGGCCTGGCTGTGGGGCTGGGCCTGTTTGCCTGGATCTGGCCCGAACCTGACCGCTCCAGCCAGCTGGTCCAGCAGCTCACCCCAGCCGACCTGGCCAAAGCCCCAAGCCGCAGTGTCACCGTGCTGGTGATCGGCCTGGATAGCGAACGCCCCGCCGATCCCCTCAACCGCGCGGCCCCGCCTGGCCCCGCCAATGCCGATGCCCTGCTGCTGCTGCGGATCAATCCCCAGGGGCCGCTGCAGGTGCTCACCCTGCCAGCCAATCTGGCGGTGCAGATCCCCGGCCAGAGCCGTCCCCAGGGCATTGGCAGCCTCTACCGACTGGGCGGTCCCGCCCTGATCGCCGACGCGGTGAGCAGCCTGGTGGGGCTGGAGCCAGGTGTGCCAGATCGCTATCTGGTGCTGGGTCGAGCCACCCTGCGCAGCCTGGTGGATGGCCTCGGCAGCATCGCCGCCAACCCCACCCGCTCCCGTCGCTACAGCGACAAAAGCCAGGGCTTCACGATCGATCTGCAGGGTGGGCTGCAACGGCTGCGGGGCAGCCAGGTGGAGCAGCTGGTGCGCTACCGCGATCCCAGCCGCCCGGAGCAGAGCCGCCAGGAAAACCACCAGTTGGTGCTGCGCGCTCTGGTGCGGGAAATGGCCCTGCCCGAGCACCTGGGCCGGCTCACCAGCCTGAGCCAATTTCTGAGCAGGGAGGGTATGGCCACCAACCTCACCCAGGCGGAAACCCTGAGCCTGCTGGCGGCAGGCCTCAGCCGACCTGAAACGGTGCAATTCACAGCCGTGCCCTTGGCCCCGCCAGCCCCGGCCCCGCCAGCACCGGCCCGGCCAGGTGTGCCGCCCCTGCGGCAAATCGACCCCGGCGCGGCGGTGCCCCTCTGGCCAGCGGTGGCCCCCACTCCCTAGACGCCTGGAGCCTCAGTCGGCTCCGATCTGGCGCCAACGCAGCTCCAGGGCCAGGGCCAGCCCCTCGGCCCCCTCGAGGTTCCCCAGCCAGGGCAGGCCATCCCCGCGGCGAGCGGGGGCTTCCCAGGGGCCATCGGCCTGCACCAGCCCCAGTAGGGGCACCCGCCACTGGAGCAGCAGGGCCGTCATCGCTGCCGCCAGCCCACTGTTGAGCTGCTCCCCGGCCAGCAGCAGCAATGCCGGCTGGCGCCAGGCGCCGAGAGCCTCGGCCCAGTGGCCCGCTCCCCCTTCCAGGGGCAGGCCCGGATCGATCGGTAGCGGCACCAGGCCGGGGCCCCGGCCCGCCAGGGCCGCCAGGGCCGCCTGGGGGCTCTCCGGCCGGAGGGGCTCCCACCAGGGCAGCGCGAGGGCCGCTGCCAGGGCCGGTGCTGCCCTGTGCTGCAGTGCCGCCACCGCCATGGCCGCGCCGCCAGCAACCACCACCAGGGGCTGGTCCAACCGAGGCACAGGAAGCGTCATGGTTGTTTGCACTCAACAGCCAGTCTCGCTTCTACGATCAGGTGCCAGCCGACGCTTGCGCGCTCGCCGTGACCAGTTTCCTCACCGCTGATCGCGTCGCTCCCCAAGGCAGCCCGATCGAGTCAACCCATGACACCCGGCGGTTGCGGCTGTTCAGCGGCAACTCCAACCAGGCCCTGGCCCGGGAAATCGCCGCCTACCTGGGGGTTCCCGATGGCCCCCGGGTGATTAAACGCTTCGCCGATGGCGAGTTCTACATCCAGATCCAGGAATCGATCCGCGGCTGCGACGTGTTTCTGATCCAGCCCACCTGCGCTCCGGTGAACGACCACCTGATCGAGCTGCTGATCATGGTGGATGCCTGTAAACGGGCTTCGGCCCGCCAGATCACGGCCGTGATCCCCTACTACGGCTACGCCCGCGCCGATCGCAAAACGGCCGGGCGGGAGTCGATCACCGCCAAGCTGGTGGCCAACCTTCTCGCAAAATCGGGCGTCGACCGGGTGCTGGCCATGGACCTGCACTCGGCCCAGATCCAGGGCTACTTCGACATCCCCTGCGACCACATCTACGGCTCGCCAGTGCTGGTGGATTACCTGCGCAGCAAAAATCTCGCCGACCTGGTGGTGGTGTCTCCGGATGTGGGCGGGGTGGCGCGGGCCCGGGCCTTCGCCAAGCAGATGAACGATGCCCCCCTGGCGATCATCGACAAGCGCCGCTCCGGCCACAACGTGGCCCAGAGCCTCACCGTGATCGGTGAGGTGGCCGGCAAGACGGCAATTCTGATCGACGACATGATCGACACCGGTGGCACGATCTGTGCCGGGGCCCGGCTGCTGCGCCAGCGTGGCGCCACCCGGGTGCTGGCCTGCGCCACCCACGCTGTGTTTTCGCCGCCGGCGATCGAGCGGCTGTCCGAGCCTGGCCTGTTTGAGGAGGTGATCGTCACCAACAGCATTCCCCCCAGCGAAGCCTGCCGCTTCCCCCAGCTGCAGGTGCTCTCGGTGGCCAACATGCTGGGTGAGGCCATCTGGCGGATCCACGATGAGAGCTCGGTGAGTTCGATGTTCCGCTGACTTGCCCCAGCGTAGAAACCCGTTGAAACCCGCCCCCCTGCGTCGCTTCGCCCGGCTGAAGGCCTTCCTGCCAGCTGCGGTGAGCGTGTTGCTCACCCTGCCCTGGGCCCTTGCCCCGCTGCCCCTGCTGGCCCAGAGCCAGCCGGCCCCATCCCGCCGCATCGGCGTGTGGCTCACCAATAGCCCAAGCCCCCTCTACTACGACCCCGCCCGGATCGACCGGGCGGTGAGGGAGCTGGCCGATGCGGGCTTCAACACCCTCTACCCGAATGTGTGGAGCCGGGGAGCCACCTTCCACAGCTCCCGCCATGCGCCGATGGAGCCGGCCCTGGCCAAGGCCAACCCCAATCTCGATCCCATCTGCCGCTTCACCCAGGCCGCCCACCGGCGCGGGCTCCAGGTGATTCCCTGGTTTGAATATGGCCTGATGGAGCCAGCCGATGCCGCGGTGGTGCGCCAGAACCCTGAATGGGTGCTGCAACGCCGCGACGGCAGCAGCGAGATGGCGATGCACGGCAAGCCGATGGTGTGGCTCAACCCCGCCCACCCGGGGGTGCGGCAACGTTTCCTCGGCCTGATCGGCGAGATCGTGCAGCGTTGCAACGTTGACGGCATCCAGCTCGACGACCATTTCGCCTGGCCGGTGGAGCTGGGCTATGACCCGTTCAGCCGTGCCCGCTACCTCGCCGAAACGGGCCTCGAACCGCCCGATGACCACACCGAACGGGCCTGGATGCGCTGGCGCCGCCAGCAGCTCACCGGACTGCTGCGGGAACTGCGCAGCCAGCTGAAGCGCTCGGGCACCTTGATCAGCCTCTCGCCCGGGCCCTTTCGCTTCGCCTACAACCACTGGCTGCAGGACTGGGAGCTCTGGGCCCTGGGGGAGCTGATCGACGACCTGGTGGTGCAGAACTACGCCTACTCGCTGAAGGGGTTCGAGAAGGACCTCAACCAACCGGCCCTGGTGAAGGCGCGCAGCTGGGGCATGCCGGTGGAGATCGGCATCCTGGCGGGCTTCGGCGGCCGCACCCCAGCCATGGCCACCCTGGCTCAGAAAGCCCAGCTGGCCACCAGCCGCGGCCACGGGGTGATCTATTTCTACTGGGAGGGCCTGTGGGGCCTGCATGCCGGCGACGAGGGGGCCCCCTATCGCCAGGCTGCCTTCCGCCAACTACACCAGAGCCTCAGCGGTCCGCTGCGGCCGCCACCACCTTTGCCGCTGCCCCGGCGCTGAGGGCCTAATTCGCCCCGAGGCACTGGCCCACCACCTCAGCGCTGTTGGTTGAGAGCGATGCGGCAGCCAGCTGCTCGAGGGCCCCGCGCATGGCCGCGGCGCGGGCCGGGCCGTAGCTCTGCCAGCGGCTAAATACCTTGGTCAGGCGCGAGGCCGTGATCGGGTTGCGCTGGTCGAGCTCGGCGATGCGCTCCGCCATGAAGCTGTAACCCAAGCCATCGGCGGCGTGGAACACAGGCGCATTGGCGGCCAGGCCGCCCAGTACGGCCCGCACCGAATTGGGGGCGGCCGGATCGAAGCGGGGGTGCTCCAGCAGCCGTGCCACCCGCTCCAGCCCATCGGCAAAGGGGGCTGAGGCCTCCAGGCCAAACCAGGCATCGAGGATCACGGGCCTGTGCTGCCAGCGCTGGTAGAAGGCGTCCAGCGCCTGCTGGCGCTCGGGGATCGGCTGACACTGCAGGGCCCGCAGCCCGGCCCGGGCCAGGGTCATCGAAGGGCCCCCCACCGCTGCCACTGCTGCTCGAGCCGCCCCCGCCCCCCTAGCCGCCACCAGCCAACTCCAGACTGTGCCGGTGAGCAGGCGGTCGCCGTTGCCTTCGGGCCAGGCCAGGCCCCACTGGGGCGTGCAGCGCTCCAGGGCCGCCGCCAGGGGCTCGGCCAGGGCAGTGCCAAATCGACCCTGCAGCGCCAGCAGGGCGGCAAACAGGGCCGGCGGATCAGGCTCCTCGCCGGCTGCGCTGCAGGCAGCCTCCAGCTCGGCCATGCCGGGCAGGGCCATCAGCACACTGCGGCTGGCTTCCGAGAGGGAGGGGTCGGCCAGGATCCGGCCGAACGCGTCAATAAGTTCCTCCTCCAGCAGCGAATCACCCCCACCGCCGGCCCGGGCCAGCACCGCCTGGCGCAACAGCACCTGGCCCGCGTCCCAGCGGGCGAAGGGGTCCCTGTCGGCGGCCAGTAGGTGCACCAGCTCGGCGGTGGGCCGGCCCATCTCCAGCAGCACCGGGGCGGAGAACTGGCGCAGCAGGGACAGGGCAGGCGGGTGGTGCTGGCGGGGCAAGCCCACCAGGCGCAGGCTCTGCTCGGGCTGGTCGATCACCAGCAGGCGGGTGCCCGCCCCTTTTGGTGTGGTGGAGGCCGGCTCCCCCTCCAACTGCACCGCCAGGGGCTCGCCGGCCTGGTCCAACAGGCCCAGGGCCAGGGGGATCACCAGGGGCTGCTTGTCGCTCTGGCCGGGGGTGGCAGGGGTGTGCTGTTGCACCAGCAGCTCCAGCACGCCGGTGTCGCCATCCCAGTGGCGCTGGATGTGTAGCCGGGGCGTGCCGGCCTGGTGATACCAGCGGCGGAACTGGGAAAAATCAAAGCGCGGGGCCAGCGGATCGGCAGCCCACCCCTGGGCGGCCCCATCCTCCATGGCCTGCACGAAGTCTTCGCAGGTGGCGGCCGTGCCGTCGTGGCGGCTCACATAAAGCGCCATCCCCCCCATGAAGGTCTCCTCCCCCAGCAGGGTGTGGAGCATGCGGATCAGCTCCGATCCCTTCTCGTAGATCGTAGTTGTGTAGAAGTTGTCGATCGCCTGGTAGGCATCGGGTTGCACCGGATGGGCGGTGGGGCCGGCATCCTCGCGGAACTGGGTGTTGCGCAGCAGGGCTACGTTTTCAATCCGATTGAGGGCGGCACCGTGCAGATCCTCCGTGAAGCACTGGTCCCGAAACACGGTGAGCCCTTCCTTGAGCGACAGCTGGAACCAGTCGCGGCAGGTGATGCGGTTACCGGTCCAGTTGTGGAAATACTCGTGGCCGATCACACTTTCGATGCGCTCCAGCTCGCCATCGGTGGCGGTTTCCGCATCGGCTAGTACGAGCTTGGAGTTAAAAATATTGAGACTCTTGTTCTCCATTGCGCCCATGTTGAAATGGCGCACTGCCACGATGTTGAATTCATCGAGGTCGTATTCGAGGCCATAGCGCTGCCCATCCCAGGCCATGGCGCGCTTCAGGGAAGCCATGGCGTGGCCGGTGTAGGGCCCATCGCCGGGCTCCACGTGGATGCGCAGGGCCACCTGGCGGCCGCTGGCGGTGGTGAAGCTGTCGGTGACCTCCTCCAGCTGGCCGGCCACCAGGGCAAACAGGTAGGAGGGCTTGGGGAAGGGGTCGTCCCAAACCGCGAAGTGGCGCCCGCCGTCGAGGCCGCCGGTTTCGACGCAGTTGCCGTTGGAGAGCAGCACCGGGCAACTGGCCCGATCCGCCTCGATCCTCACCCGGAAGCGGCTGAGTAGGTCGGGGCGATCAGGGTGAAAGGTGATGCGGCGGAATCCCTCCGCCTCGCACTGGGTGGTGAACATCCCACCACTGACGTAGAGGCCTTCGAGGGTGGTGTTGCTGTGGGGGTGGAGGCGCACCCGGCTCTCCAGCAGGAAGGCTCCGGTTGGGGGCTCGGCAATCAGCAGCTCGCCAGCCCCAAGCTGGTAGGCCCCTGGCTCCAGCTTGCGCCCGTCGATCGCCAGCTCCAGCAGCTCCAGATCCACCCCGTGGAGCAGCAGCGGGCCGGGCTCGGCGGCCGGATTGGGCCGAAAGGCCAGTTGCGCCGCCACCTCGCTGTGGTCGGAGTGCAGTTGAACCACCAGATCGGTGCGATCCAGCAGAAACGGCGCCGGACGGTAGTCGGCGAGGCGCACCAGGGGCATTCGGATTACTTGTTAGGGGTGGGTTTGGCCGTAGGCGCCGCAGCCGGCTTGGCCGCGGGGGGCTGCTTGAGGGCGTCCTGCACCTTCGCCATCACGTCGGCGGGCACCTCCTTGGGGCAGATCTCGGCTGCTCCCAGCACTGCAGAGTTGATCGAGCCCTTGCGCAGGTCCTCCAGGCCGAGGGGCTTGGCCCCCACCTGGGCGATCACCCCTTCGTGCTGGCCCAGGATCACCTGGGCGATGGTTTCCCCGGCGATGCCCACGGCCCTGTCGAAGGGCACCCCTGCGCCGCGGGCGATGCACACGTTGACCGCGGCTATCCGGGTGTAGAGGTTCATCTCCGCCTCGGTGGCGGGGGCCGCCCAGGCCCCAGACGGGGCCAGCACCAGGGGGAGTACCAGCAGGGGCAGCGCCAGCAGGGCTTGGAGCTGCGATGGGTAGGGGCGTGACGGGGATGGGCTTGACATCGTCAGGGCCGGAGTGGGGCGTCAGGTGCGGCCATGCTGCTGCATCAGGGCTAAGCCCCAGGCGGCAGGGGAGGGCCGGCAGCCTCGACGCGCACCTCGTGGTGGAGCTCCGCCAGTTCGAGAACGCCCTCCTTCCAGGAATAGATCGAGCGGGAGCGGTAGCGGTCCTGGTCCACCAGGCGGAAGTGCTCGAGGATGTCCCACCCCTCGTAGTGAGATTCAAACGTCAGCTCATGCTCATCCACCTGGCGAATCTGGCTCCGGTTGGCGGCGGCGCAGTAAAAACCGCGACTGCGTTGCAGCTGGTGCCCACACAGGTAGGCGTCCATGGTGCCGCTGCGCGAGTAGTTGGGCTTTTTCTCAAAGAAGTCGAATTCCTGCTCTGGCCACCAGGTAAAGCGGTAGGCCGCATCGCCCTCCACCGGCTCCTGGTAGGCCTCTACCCGCACCATCATGTCGACGCGCAGGGGCTCTTCATCGAGGAAGAAATACACCCGCCGCGAGCGCCAGAGGCCCAGATTGCGGGCAAACCAGCGGCGCAGATTGCTGTCGAGCTGGATGCGGGGCTGCACCGGTGGACTGGGAACGGGTGGGCCGGGAACTGGGAGGCTGGGAACTGGGAGGCTGCTCATGAAATCCCGGCCCTAGGGCTCACGGCATTGACTGTCTCAGTCATAGCGGGGATGGACCGGACTGGCCCCATCCCCATAGGGTGAGCAGCGTGACCCCAGACCAGCCCAGCACCGAACGGCCCGCGCCAGCGACGGAACGCCAGGCGCTGAAGTTGCTGTTGGTGGCCTCCAACCACCACCTGGCCAGCCCGGACCTGCGCAGCCTGCTGCAGTTTCTCAAGGGCGAGGAGTGTGGCTTCAAGGTGAGCCTCGAGGTAGCCGATCCGGCCCGCCAGCCCGAACTGCTGGAACTGCATCGGCTGGTAGCCACCCCTGCCCTGGTGAAGCTCGATCCGTTCCCCAAGCAGGTGTTGGCCGGCCATGGGATCACCCAGAAGCTGCGTAGCTGGCTGCCGCGCTGGCAGCAGATGGAGGTGGTCACCAGCCTGGGCATGAGCCTGCGGCCCGCCGAGATCGACGGCAGCCGCACCCGGCGGGAGCTGCAGCTGGAAGACCAGGTGCTGGTGCTGCGTCAGGAAAACGAAACCCTGATCGATCGACTCGGGGTGCAGGAGCGGCTGCTGCGGATGGTGGCCCATGAGCTGCGCACCCCACTTACCGCCGCCAAGCTCGCCCTCCAGAGTCACACCCTCGGCCAGATCGACGAGGCCCGCTTCCGCGACGTGCTCACCCGCCGGCTCGACGACATCCAGGAGCTCTCCAAAGATCTGCTCGAGGTGGGCACCACCCGCTGGGAGGCCCTGTTCAACCCCCAGCGCCTGGCCCTGGGCGAGGTGGTGGCCGAGGCCATTTTGGAGCTGGAGAAATTGTGGATCGGCCGCGACCTGGAGCTGCTCACCGACATCCCTGCCGACCTGCCGGATGTGTTTGCCGACCAACGCCGCATGCGCCAGGTGCTGCTCAACCTGCTGGAAAACGCCCTCAAATTCACCCCCGATAAGGGTCGGGTGCAGCTGGCCCTGCTGCACCGCACCGACCAGTGGGTGCAGGTGAGCATCTGCGACAGCGGTCCGGGCATTCCCAAGGGCGAGCAGGAGCGGATTTTCCTGGATCGGGTGCGTTTGCCCCAAACTTCCGGCACCACCTCCGGCTACGGCGTGGGCCTGTCGGTGTGCCGTCGCATTGCCGAGGTTCATGGCGGCCGGATCTGGGTGGCCTCCGAGCCCGGTGAAGGGGCCTGTTTCCATGTCACCGTTCCGGTCTGGAGCGGCCAGGGCCAGCCCGCCTTGACGAAGGGTCACCCTGACCCGTAGCTTCCAAACCAGCGGCGCCTCCGGGCGTTGTGGCCTGGCCCCCATCGTCTAGAGGCCTAGGACACCTCCCTTTCACGGAGGCGACAGGGGTTCGAATCCCCTTGGGGGTATTACTTTTTCCTGGCAGCTTTCTGGCAGTTTTTTTGCTGCTTTCTGGCAGGTTTTTGGCTGTTCTGGCCAGAGCTGGCTCAGGCCTGGGCGGTGCGGCGCTCGGCTTCGCGCTGCACGCCGCGCAGGTTGTTGGCCAGGTCTTCGCGCAGTCGCTGTTCGATCAGGCCGATCGGCATGCCTGGCCGGCCCTGCACGGTGAGCTCATAGAGCAGCCGGGTGCTTTCCCCAGCCCGGCCGATCTGCCAACAGCCCTCGAAGCGGCGGAAATCGCCGCGGCACATGCTGAAACTCAGCACGCCGGCATCCCGGTCTTCGACCAGTTCCAGCTCCACCCTGGCGCTGAAGCGCAACCCGCAGAACTGCTGGGTTCCCACCTGCTCCAGGCCCACCACGTTGCCGCGACGCCAGAGCTGGCGGGAGGAGGCCAGGTTGGGGATGTAGTGGTTGAGGTTGCCGTAATCGGTCAGTACCGACCAGAGGCATTGGGGGTCTGGGCTCAGGCTCAGCTGCACCGCCAGCCGCCGGGCCCCCTGGGGGAGCCGCTCCATCTCCTGCTGAATCGTGTCGAGGCTGCAGTGCTGCTGGCTCGCTGGATCAGCCTGACCAGCTGGATCAGCTTGATCAGCTGGATCGCGCCCGTTCACTGCCCCTTGGGACAGGAAACCGGAGGCTGCTGACGGTACAAGGATCTGCGCCAAGGAGGCACGGTCACAGTGTGCTGGCAAACCTAGCGGTGTTCGCCACAAAATCGCAGCAGATGGGTTCCCTATGATCGACCCGCTTTTAAGCGGGAAGGGTCTGCATGAGAGTTTCCACAGGGCGCGCCACCCAGTCCGACAGCCGCATGTTCACCGTTGTGGTGGAAGCCTTCGGCGTGGGCAAGC
>NZ_JAGQCQ010000113.1:0-10516 GCF_024346275.1 Cyanobium sp. BA20m-p-22 | reverse complement strand
GGGAGGGCGGGCTGTCGGTGACGGCGAAGTCAACCTGCCCGGCCAGGAAGGAGCGGATGCTCGCCCCCGAACCCACCACTTCCAGCTCGGCAACGATGCCCGGGTGAACCGCGAGCTGGTTGAACCAGCGCAGGAAGGCCGAGGCGGCAAAGGTGCTGGTGGCTCCGCGCAACGGGGGGAGCGCGGAGCCATCCGTGGGATTCTCCGTGGAGCCGCCAGTGCAACCTGCCAGCAGGGCCGCGAGCGCCAAAGCAGCAGCGCAGGCACGGGGCATCACAGGCTGCGCTCCAGCGCCACCTCAATGGTGGCCGTGATGTCGATCAGGCCATTGGCGATCGGGTTGGCGTAGACAAACAGCATCACAGCTGGCACCGGAGCGGCCAAAAGGAGAATCGTGGCCACCCAGGTGGTGGTCCAAGCTCCCCCCTGCACCAAAAAGGCCAACAGCGCCAGGGCGAAATACATCACGGCAATGGCCAGCCAGAGCCGCGCCGGGAGGGTCTGCCGGGCCAGTGAGAGGCGCCGCTCCCGGGCATCGATGAGGTCGAAGCTGAAGTCGCTGGCCCTTTCCATGTAGCTGGCGGATTCCGGGGTGACCACCCCCCCCTCGGGGAGGCTGGCATCGGGGCTGGCTAGAAAATCCCTCAGGCGGTCAATACGTTCCTGGGTTATCTCGCTGCGCTGACCTAGGAGCATGGCCTGGGCCTCATCATGGGCAACCGAGTCGGCGTAGTCGTAGAGCAGCCGCCGGGCCTCGATGCGCTGATCCACTGGCAGCACGGACATCACTGCGCCAAGTTTGTTGATCGTAACCACCTCCTCGGTGAGGGCCGTGCGCAGGATGGTGAACTGGAAGATCACATTGGAGAGCAGAAATGCGGTGGTAAGGGTATACAGCGACCCAAGCGGACTGAGCAGGCCAGGCTGCAGCTTCAGGCTGCCGCGGGCCTTCACCCAGCGCGCCAGAACAAGGGCCCCAGCGGTGAGCACCACGAAGGCAAGATAGATGAGGAGCACTCCCCCCCGGAGCAACAACGCGTCTAAACCAACAAGGCCGGGGGGTAGGGCTGGCATCAGTGAATGAAGGCTCCATCGCGGCCCATCGAGAAGGTGAGCTCGACAAAATCACTCCCCTGGCGGCGCTGGGGGCTGAAGCTGACGCGGTAGCCGCCCAGATTCACACTGCCCATGGCTTCGATGCTGCGGATCAAGCCGGCGCGGGTGAGGTCGGGGCCCGCCGCCCGCAGCGCCCGCACGAACAGGGTGGCAGCGATGTAGCCCTCCAGGCTGGAGAAGCCGTAGCGGATCCCGCTGCGGTTGCGACGGATTGCGTTCTGGT
This sequence comes from Cyanobium sp. BA20m-p-22, assembly GCF_024346275.1. NCBI lineage: Bacteria > Bacillati > Cyanobacteriota > Cyanophyceae > Synechococcales > Prochlorococcaceae > Cyanobium > Cyanobium sp. BA20m-p-22. The sequence goes on along the minus strand of NZ_JAGQCQ010000113.1, from coordinate 9,177 downwards.
AGTCGCGCACCACCGGCACCCGGGGATTCCAGGGGAAGGGCACCACCTGGCTGATGCCTACCCCGTGGCGATGCTCGGGGGGCAGGGAGCGGATCAGAGCATCGCTGCCCACCGCTGACACCGTCATTACCTGGGCGTCGCTGCCCTGCTTGCGCAGGTTGGGGATGAAGCTGGAAGTAGTGCCGTACGTCGACACGATCAACACCGCATCTGGCAGGGCGAGGGCAACCCGCCGGGCCACCTCGCGCGTATCCCGGGAGTTTCGCTCCACCGGGATCTCGAAGAGGGGCCGCAGGCCCCGGCTGGCAAGGGCCTTGCGGGCCCCCTGCAAACCATCGCGGCCGTAGGCGTCGTTCTGGTAGACAACGGCGATGGCACCTTTTCCATAGCGGAGCAGGTGGCGCACGATCGCCTCGATCTCTTGGTGATAGCTGGCGCGGATATTGAAAATCAGGGGATTGACGGGCAAGCGCAGCAGCTGGGCACCAGAAAGGGGGGCTATCAGGGGAACCCTGGCCTGCTCGATCAGGGGCAGCACCGCCTGCACCGTAGGAGTGCTGAAGTAGCCGAAGAGGGCAAATACTTTGTCGCCCTTGATGAAGCGCTCAGTGTTACGGCGAGCCAGGGCAGGTTCTAAACGGTCGTCTCGATACACCATCACGAGCTGCCGGCCATGGATGCCTCCCCGGGCATTTACCTGCTCGAACACCTCATGGGCGCCGGCGCGGAACTCCAGGCTTTGCTGAGCGGAGGGGCCACTGAAGGCTGCCGACTGGCCGATCAGGATGGAGCGGGGCCCAACTCCCACCTCCGCCCGAGCAGGCAGGGAAACCAATCCGGCCCAGCCCAGCCAGGCATGCCCAAGCCAAAAACCCAACCACCATGCCTGCCGTAAAATTGGCCTAGGGGGAAGCAGGGGCATCAAAGTACGTTTACAGACTTAGTTCATCAATTGGTTGAGATTGCCAATCAAGCCGGCCGATCGACTGGGGCCGCCTGGAGGTTGGCAGAAAAAAGGGGCCCGAAGGCCCCTTAGATAAACTGAATCAGCAATTCTCAGGGATTCAGATCACTGGCCGATCTTGGCGACGGCTGCCTTGGCCCGCTTCAGCACATCACCCTTGAGGGGAACGTAATCGAGCTCAGCTGCCATCTTCTGGGCCTTGGGAGATAGGGCCCAGAGCAGGAACCTACGCACATCTGAAGCTTTAGAACCATTGCCCTTCTGATAGGCAAGGATCCAGGTGAAAGAAGCAATCGGGAAGGCGTTAACACCAGCGGGGTTGCAGTCTTCGCCGCCCAGATTTGCATCCAGCTTGACGCCATTAAGGGCTGCAGCACCAGTTGTGTCGTTGGCCATCACAAACTTACCGGCCTTATTTTGCACGGCAGCTGCTTTGATCTTGCCCTTTACATAGGCCTGGTTGAGATAGCCGATCGAGCCTGGAGTGTTGCTGATCACACCGGCCACACCCTCATTCCCCTTGCCACCCACACCGACAGGCCACTTGACGGCCTTGCCCTTGCCGACTTTGCTCTTCCACTCGTTGGAGAAGCAGGCCAGGGAGTTGGTGAACACGTAGGTGGTGCCCGAACCGTCTGAGCGGTGGGCAACGGTGATTTTGCCCTTGCCACACTTGAGCTGATCCCACGTAGTGATCTTGCCCAGGAAGATATCGGCTACCTGCTGCTGGGTGAGCTTGAGGTTCTGGCAGCCAGGGTTGTTGTAGGCCGGCGTAACGGTGCCACCCACCATGGGGATCTGGACGACTCCGCGGGAGCCAGCAGCGCCTTTTTTGAAGTCGGCAGCCTGGAGCTCTTCATCGGTGCCGCCGAAGTCAACGGTGCCTGCCAGGTACTGGCGCACGCCCGCTCCTGAACCTACCGACTGATAGTTGACCTTGTTCTTGGTGTCCTTGAAATACTCCGCGGACCAGCGGGAGTAGATGGCATTGGGAAAGGTTGCCCCGGCACCACTGATGGTGGCCTGGGCAAGCGCAGGGATGACGGCAGAAGTTGTGCCTGCACCGATCGCAGCAACGGTACCGACAATCAGGGCCTTCTTGGCGAAGGTCATGGAAAAAGACTTTTGGGGTCTCTTAATAAATAGCAACCAGCCCACCCAGGCGTCGTTATCGGCTGGTTAAGGGAGGACCAAAAATGCCAATAAAAAGCCCCCATTGCTGGGGGCTTGATGGTGTGTGTGAGAGATAGTCGAGGTGCGGTGAGGAGTGAATCGACTGCCAGGCAGAGATCAGAACTTGAAGGTCGTCTGGATCACGCCGCCCCAGGTGCTGGAGCCAGCATTGAGGTCGTTGTAGTTGTTATCGATCCAGAAGATGGCAGGGGTAATGGAGATGTTGTTGCTAACCTGATACTTGTAGTGAATTTGATACATATAGCCAGGAGTCTGCTTGCTAGCACTGGTGCTATTAGAACTAGTTACGTACTGTGGTGCACCAATTGCAAAGCCTGCCTCGTTACCCTTGACAAAGACATCTTTCCAGTTGAGACCAACCATCCATGACCAGATGTCTGCGGATGGGCGCGTACGAGCGGTGTCACCGGCTGAATAGTTAGTATAACTAAATCCGCTCGAAATCGAGGGAAGCCATTTGACATCCAGCGGCACCCAGTAGCCAGCCAGTGAAACGCTGTTGCTTTCCTGGCCAGGGCCAAGCCGACGGAAGAAGCTGCTCGAGGGGCTGTTGGGATCCCTCAGCTGGGCATTTTCCGAACCGTAGCGGTAGGCAACAGCCGCGCCCCAGTTTTGGCCCTTCACACCAAATTGGGCGAGGATATTTTGAGCACTATCATTCTCAAATGCTCCAGTAGTTGATTCTGCGTAATACGCCCTCTCGGCAGTCTGAGAAACCCAGTTCAAGTCAAAGGCTGCAAAAGGCTTGCCCTTAGCAACATTTTGCTTCCAAGTTAAGCCCGCGCCAGCACCAGTTGCCTTGTTGTAGGTTCCTGTGGCCCCAGCCAGGTTAAAGAAATCAAGGATATCAGAGCTGAAGGCTGTGGGAAGGAACGACAGCATTTCGGTGTTCCTAACGAGGGCACCGGCGGTTAACTTAACTTCCTTGCCTACTGGGAAGGTATAGAAAAGTCGATCGATCCAAACAGTGGAGGTTGAAGCGTTGGTAGGATTTTCCTCAGCCTTATCGAGCTTGAAGACATTGCCGCTGCTGCCAAAAGGATCAGCATTGAAATTACCGCTGCGCAGGCGGGTGCGCAGCAGATCCTTACCGCTGAAGCTGGTGTCAAAACTCAACCTAACGTCATAGTTAAAGGCTGTCTTGTTATGGTTTGTTCTTTTCTTTACGTCGGAAATAGCTCCAGTTTTGGCATCAAGCTTCTGACCGGTCACCACATCGGCGAACCAATTATCGACACCGCCGACGATCATGCTCACTTCACCACGCAGCTTGGTGGTGGTGGAGAACTGCTGGGCCTCCAGCTTGCCCACCTTCTTCTCGAGGCCATCGACGCGGCCGCGCAGGGTGGCCAGTTCAGCCTTGAACTCATCCATCAAGCGCTGCAGCTCGTCGGTCACTTCGGTGACGCGATCCAGGCAGGCATTCAGCAGGGCCGCCGCTTCATAGCGGGTCATGGCGTTGCCGCCCTTGTAGGTGCCGTTGGGGTAGCCGGCCACGCAGCCGTACTTCTCCACCAGGTTGCTCAGCGCCTGGTAGGCCCAGTCGGTGGGCTGCACATCGGAAAACTGGTTGACGCTGGTGACCTGGTTTTTGGATTCCCAGGCACGGAAACGATCAACATCTTGCTGTTGCATGTACTCGTTGATGGCAGCATTGCCGCCCAACGAAGCCAATTCATTTGCGGAAGCGGCCATGGGGGCCACCAGGCCGGTGCCGGCTAAAGCCAGCAGCAGCTTTTTGGAAAGGGTCATCGGGTCCTCACACCGATAGGGATGGCTTCAGAAAGAAGCCAGGCGCAACCTAACCAGCAGGGATTGGCCCGGCCAGCAGGTGGGCTACAGGGTGGATGTATCGCAGAGCACCTGGTCAAAGGGGGCTTTCTGTGCTGCATCTGCCAGCAGATCTGCTGCAGCCAGCCCTAATTGCCATCCATACAGTTGAACTGGGCTCCCTGTTTCCACTGTGGTGATGAAGCATCAGCATCAACGAACATTGCAGGCGCTGTTTGATCACCCGATCCAGCACAACCTGCGCACCGATGCGGTGGAGGCATTGCTGGAGCAGCTTGGCGCCAGCGCGGGAAGGTGCTGTTCCTTCGTGCCGCCTCTGGCCCGCAGCGCACCCACCTCGATGGGGAGGGGATCCTGCGGCTGCGCCACTGGTTACAGCAGGCGGGCATCACGCCCGACCATCCCGACGCCATCACCACCCAGGCCGCCCGGGGCGACCAGGCCCGGCGGCTGCTGATCCACCTCGACCACAAGGGCGCTCGCCTGTGGTGGCTGGAGGGGGAGGAGGTCCACAGGGCTGAGTTGATCCCCCATGGACTGTGGGATTGCGGGCAACGGCTCAGCCATCGCCACGACCGGGACATCGCTGGCCAGAGAGCTCCCCTGGACCACGCCTACCTCAGTCAATTGGGCCAGGCGGTGGCTGAAGCGGATCGGGTGCTGCTGGTCGGCCATGGTCGGGGCCAGAGCGACCTGCGCCATCTTTTGGAGGAGCACCTGCGCATTCACCAGCCGGCGCTGTTGGGGCGCCTGGAAACCGTGGCCATCGATGACACCGCCTGCACTGAAGATCAGCTGCTGGCACTCGCCCGGACCCATTTCGGCAATGCACCCCATCGGCAGCCATTGAAAATTCCAGGCCAGGAGTGGCGTGAGCTCTAAATGCGGTCCAGGAGCCTGAGCCATTGGGCCACACCGGCAGGGCCACTGAGCCGGTAGGGCGCGCTGCTCCCCTGCCAGCCGGGGCCCACCCGCACACCGATCACGCCGGGCCAGTTGCTGAACACGTCTTCATCGGTGTTGTCATCCCCGCAGTAGAGGCGCAGCGGCTCCCACAGGCCCCGGGCCGCCGCCGAGCGCTCCAGCAACTGCACGGCATGGGCCTTGGTGTGATCGATGGCCGGGCGGATCTCCAGCACCATGCGGCCGCGCCGCAACCTGAACAGACCATCGGCCTGAATCTGGTCCAACACGGGCAGCAGCTGCTGGGCCAGCGCCTGGCGCTGATCCGGGGCCAGGGCACGGCTGTGCAGGCTGAGGCTGAGGCCCTTGTGCTCCAGCCAGGCCAGGGGCCACCGGGAGAGCTGCTCGCCCAGTAGCTCGGCTACGGCATCGAGCTCGGGCCGGCGGGCTTCGGCCTCGGGATGGCGCCAGATCTGGCCGCCACTGGCTATCTCCAGGCCATGGTTGCCGGCCAGGCTGAGGTGGGTGGCCACAGCCCCCAGCTGCCGCCGCAGGTCGTCGAGACTGCGGCCGCTGATCACCGCCAGATCAAAAACCGGTGCAGCTTGCCGCTCCGCCAGTCGCTGCAGCACCCCTGCCAGGGAATCCGGCAGGCGACATTGGCTCGGATCGCTGCGGATCGGCACCAGGGTGCCGTCGTAATCCAGATAGAGCAGCACGGCAGCGGCACTGCCAATGGCCCCGCTCAGGGATTGGCGTGGCAGGGGAACTGGCACGGTTACTGGCACGGCTTAGGCAGGCTCCAACAGAAACCACAGCGATTCGTAGGGGGCCAGATTGAGGAAGTAGGGCGCCGCCTGGATCTGCGGGAATCCGTGGTTGCCACTGAAATGCACCGGCCGCAGGCCGGCGTAGGCCTCCAGCTCCAGGTGCACGGGCTGGACGGTGGCCGCCAGGTTGTGCACCAGCAGGGCAGTGGTGCCGCGGTGGCTGCGGGTGAAGGCCACGATGCTGCGACAGGAGACCTGCACGAAGCGGATCTCGCCGCGGCTGAACACCGGCTGACTGCTGCGAAGCCGCAACTGGTGGCGCAGCCAATGCAGCAGCGATGCGGGCGAGCGCAGCTGGGCCGCCACGTTGACTGCCTGGTAGTTGTCGAGCGGATCGGTGAGCACCGGCTTGTAGAGCCTCGAGGGATCGGCCGATGAGAAGCCGGCGTTGCGATCGTCCGACCACTGCATCGGCGTGCGCACCCCATTGCGATCGCCCAGGTAGATGTTGTCGCCCATGCCGATCTCGTCGCCGTAGTAGATCACCGGAGCACCAGGCAGGCTGAGCAGCAGGCTGTAGAGCAATTCAATGCGGCGGCGGTCGTGGTCTAGCAGCGGTGCCAGGCGCCGTCGGATGCCGACATTGAGCATCATGCGCGGATCGCGGGCATATTCGCTGGTTAGGTAATCGCGGTCGGCATCGGTCACCATCTCCAGGGTCAGCTCATCGTGGTTACGCAGGAAGGTGGCCCACTGGCAATCGGCGGGGATGGCGGGCAGGGTTTCAATGCAGTCGATCAGGGGCCGGTTGTCTTCACGCCGCAGCGCCAGGAACAGGCGCGGCATCAACGGGAAGTTGAAAGCCATGTGGAATTCATCGCCTTCGCCGAAGTAAGCCACCAAATCGTCTGGCCACTGGTTGGCTTCCGCCAGCAAAATCCGGCCCGGGTATTCCCCATCGATCAGGCGGCGCATGCGCCGGCAAAAGGCATGGGTTTCCGGCAGGTTTTCGCAGTTGGTGCCCTCGCGCTCAAACAGGTAGGGAACGGCATCAACCCGGAAGCCATCGATGCCCAGATCCAGCCAGAAACGCATCACATCGAGGATCGCCTCCTGCACCGGCAGATGGTCGTAGTTGAGGTCGGGCTGGTGGCTAAAGAAGCGGTGCCAGTAGTAACGCTTGGCCTGGTGATCCCAGGCCCAATTGGAGTGTTCCGTATCGCTGAAGATCACCCGGGCTTCCGGGTAGCGATCATCGCTGTCACTCCACACGTAGTAGGAGAAAAAGGGAGAATCGGGACCCTGCCTAGCCTTTTGAAACCAGTGGTGCTGATCGGAGGTGTGGCTGATAACCAGATCCGTGATCACCCGCAGATCACGCTGGTGGGCCGCTTCGGTGAGCTGCTGAAAATCAGCAAGGCTGCCAATCGAGGGATCAATCTCCAAAAAATCAGAAACGTCATAGCCGTCATCGCGCAGGGGTGAGGGGAAAATCGGCATCAACCACAAACAGCTCACCCCAGACTTTCGATATAATCCAGCTTCTCGATCAGGCCGCGCAGGTCGCCGTTGCCATCCCGGCTACTGTCCTTGAAACCGCGCACATACACCTGATAGAAAACGGCATCGAGATGCCAGTGGCCGCCACCATTGAGCTCAGCCATGGGCCGCCAGGGGCACCAGAGCGATGCTGTCGGAGAGGATCTGGCCGCCCCAGCGGTAGACGTTGTGCTCCGCCACCTGGCTGCGCATCAGGGCCATGCGCCGCTGGCGTTCCAGCTGCGGCATGGCCAGGGCTATGGCCATGGCCGTCGCCAGCTCCTCTTCGCTGAAGGGATTCACCTGGAGCGCTCCCCCCAGCTCCAGGGCGCTCCCAGCGAAGCGGCTCAGGATCAGCACCCCATCGCCATCAATGCGGGCAGCCACGAACTCCTTGGCCACCAGGTTCATGCCATCGTGCAGGGAGCTCACCAGGCAGAAGCGTCCCAGGCGCTGCAGGGCGATCAGATCGGTGAGCTCACACCGCTCGCTGCAGAGCAGCACCGGTTGCCAGTGGCCATCCCCCCAGCGGCGGTTGATCTCCTCGGCAAGGGCCTCCAATTCGGCATGCAGGGCGCCGTATTCACAGATATGGCTGCGGGAATTGGCCAGCTGCTGCACAAAGCGAAAGCGACCGCGCAGATCCGGCCGCTGCAGCAGCAACTGGTCCACCGCCCGCAGGCGCTGGGGCAGACCCTTGGTGTAGTCGAGCCGATCCATGCCCACCCCCAGCAGGTCCGGCTGGATCGCCCCAAGCCGCTGCCGCCAGCGTCCCATCGCCGCCTCCACCGCCGGGCAGGCGGCCAGCTGGTTCCAGTGGTCGTAGTCGATGCTGATCGGATAGGTGGCCACCCGGGTGGGATGGCCGCCGCGGCCCACCTGGGTGGCCGCCTGGTGGAAATTGGCGGCGTGGGCTGGAATCTGAAAGCCCAGGAGATCGTTGCCCAAAAGGCCTTCCACCAGCTCATCGGCGTAGGGGAAAGTGCGCAGCAGCTCCAGATTCGGCCAGGGCACATGCCAAAACTGCACCAGGGTCAGCAGCGGGTTGGCCCGGCGCAAAATTGGCGCCACCAGGGCCAGGTGGAAGTCCTGCAGGAACACCAGGGCAGGGCCATCGCCGGCCTCCTGCAGCACGGCCTCAGCGAAGCGCTGATTCACCAGCCGATAGGTGTGCCAGTGCTCCGGATCGCACAAGGGCGGCACGAAGGCCACATGGCAGAGGGGCCAGAGGCCGCGGTTGGCCAGATTGTTGTAGTAGCCATCGCACTCGGCATCGCTCAACCAGATACGCCGCAGCCGATAACGGGGCTGGTCGGGGGGTACCGCCACCCCGTCGCCGGCATCGACGCAGCGGCGATCGGCCGTGCCACTGCCATGGGCGATCCAGGTGCCCCCACTGGCCTCCGCCAAAGGCTCCAGGGCCGTAACCATGCCGCTGGCGGGCCGCTCCGCCACCACCGCCCCATTGCGACTGCTGTGGATCCAGGGCTGCCGGTTGGAGGCCAGAATGAGTGGCAAATCCCCCAACCCCTGGCGGATCAGGGCCTGCAGACGGCCGCGGTTCCAGGAGGGGGTCATGCAAGGCACTGACAAGCAGGCTCAGCCTGGAGCTGGTGCCATGCCGCGTTTGGGAATCCAGCAGGGATGACCCAGCTGTGCGGCAATCGTGCGGGAATCGTGCCGCTCAGCCCCAAGGGCCGGCAAGTCGGCCCAAACCCAGCTTCAGCCTCGCCAATTTGCTGCTGGCGCCACCGCCCCAAAGCAGATCGCGCCGCAGCCGGCCGCGCTGCTGAGCGGGCAGCAGCTCCTGTGCCAATTCGCTCCAACGCTCCCAGCAGTGGCTCTGGCTCACGTTTAGTAGCCAGGCCAACTGGGGCAGTTTCAGCTCCAATTCGCTCTGCAGCTGATCGTTGATGGCGCGCTGGAGCACCAGCAGGTCGTTGCATTCACCCAACAGCTCCTGGCCGCGCTTGAAGCGCCCGATCCCTGGGGCGCTGCTGGGGCCCTGGAGGGGAG
>NZ_JAGQCQ010000112.1:0-10550 GCF_024346275.1 Cyanobium sp. BA20m-p-22 | reverse complement strand
AGGCTGGTCCGGGCCGCTGGTAGCTGGGGCCAGTTGGGCTCTTCCAGGTCATACCACTGGCGCCCTTGACCGCTGGGATGGCCCAGGGGTGCCCGCAACGCCACCACGCTCACCGCCGGACCGACCAGCAGGTCGGCCAGGTCGAGCAGGTCATCGGCATCGGCCCCCCAGCCGTGCAGCAGCACCAGCCGCTGCTCGCTGCGATCAGGGCCGCGTCGGATCACGCCGGCGTCGGGAGCGCCAGTTGCTTTGTTGTCAGGGGTCACGATTGGGTCGCTACTGCTGCTTAGGTTGGCTCCCAAACCCGCTCTCCGGCAGCCATGGCCCCCACGGCCCTTCTCAGCGTGTCCAACAAGGAGGGATTGGTGCCCCTGGCCCAGGGCTTGGTTGGGGCTGGCTACCAGCTGATTTCCAGCGGCGGCACGGCTGCGGCCCTGCAGGCAGCCGGGCTGCCGGTCACCAAGGTGGCAGACCACACCCAGGCCCCGGAGATTCTGGGCGGTCGGGTCAAGACCCTCCACCCCCGCATTCACGGCGGCATCCTGGCCCGTCGCGCTGAGGCCAGCCATCAGGCCGATCTGGTGGCCCAGGGCATCGTTCCGATTGACGTGGTGGTGGTGAACCTCTACCCCTTCCGCGAAACGGTTGCCGATCCGGCAGTGGGATTTGATACCGCCATTGAAAACATCGACATAGGTGGGCCGGCGATGCTGCGGGCGGCGGCCAAGAATCATGCTGACGTGGTGGTGCTGACCAGCCCCAACCAGTACGACGCTTTCCTTGAGGCCCTTGCCAGCTCAGCGCTGAGCCTGGAGCTAAGGCGCCGCCTGGCCTTGGAGGCCTTCCAGCACACCGCCAGCTACGACGCTGCGATCAGCGCCTGGCTGGCTGGCCGTCTGGGGGAGGAGTTGCCGCTGCGATTGGAGCTGCCAGCTCGCCAGAGCCTGCGCTACGGCGAAAACCCCCACCAGCAGGCCCGCTGGTACAGCGAGCCGAAGGCGGGCTGGGGGGCCGCCGAGCAACTCCAGGGCAAGGAGCTCAGTTACAACAATCTGATCGATCTAGACGCGGCCCTGGCCACCGTTCGGGAGTTTGGCTATGGCCCCGCTGCCGAGCCGGCGGCCGTGGTGGTCAAGCACACCAACCCCTGCGGGGTGGCCACCGGCAGCGACGCGGCGGCGGCCCTTGCCCGGGCGCTGGATGCCGATCGCCTTTCGGCCTTCGGCGGCATCGTGGCCCTCAACAATCCGGTGGATCTGGCGGCGGCTGAGCTGCTCAGCAGCCTGTTTCTCGAGTGTGTGGTGGCACCTGGTTTTGATGGCCCGGCTCGGGACCGGCTGGCTGCCAGGGCCAACCTGCGCTTGCTGGAGCTGGCGCCCGAGGCAATTCCGCAAGCATCCCGCCGCCACTTGCGCTCCTTACTGGGTGGGGTGCTGGAGCAGGAGCTCGATGACCAACCGGTGCAGGAGAGTGGTTGGCAGGTGGTGAGCGAGCGCCAGCCCAGCTCCCAGGAACTGGTCGATCTGCGTTTTGCCTGGAAGCTGGTGCGCCACGTGCGCTCCAATGCAATCACCGTGGCCAAGGGTGGCCAGAGCCTTGGAATCGGCGCTGGGCAGATGAACCGGGTGGGCTCAGCTCGCCTGGCCCTGGAAGCCGCTGGCGACCGGGCCCAGGGCGCGGTGCTCGCCAGCGATGGTTTCTTCCCCTTTGATGACACGGTGCGGCTGGCGGCTGGCCAGGGAATTACGGCGCTGATTCAGCCCGGTGGCAGCATGAGGGATGGCGATTCGATCGCCGCCTGCAACGCCCTGGGCGTGGCGATGGTGATGACGGGTCATCGTCATTTTCTCCACTGATACCCCCTGGCGGGCGGCGTGAGTTGTAACTTCGCTCGATCGGTCTTTGCCGCTGCGGTTCCCGCCAGTTCTCCCTTCCCCACCATGCCCGAAGCGCTCGCCTACAACCTCAATTTCTTCCATCCCCTGCTGATGGGGGGGCTGCTGGCCCTCTCCGGCTACGGCATGTTTCTTGGCATCAAAGCGAAAAAAACCCGCACTGCGGATGCGGCGGACCGCAAGGAGCTGATCAAGGGGCAGTTCGCCAAGCGCCATTTTCAGATCGGCAGCCTGATCCTGGCGTTGATGGTGCTGGGCACCTTTGGCGGCATGGCAGTCACCTATCTCAATAACGGCAAATTGTTTGTCGGCCCCCACCTGTTGGTGGGCATTGGCATGACCTGCCTAATTGCCCTGGCGGTGTCACTCGCGCCATTGATGCAGCAGGGCAACCTGATTGCCCGCAAGGCCCACGTGGGCCTGAACATGGCGATGATGACCCTCTTTTTGTGGCAAGCCTTCAGTGGTTTGCAGATTCTGGCCAAGATCTGGGAGAAGCGGCCCGCCTAAGAGCCCCTTAGAACTGGGACTGTCGCCTTGGGGGACAGTCCAGCCCCTGGCTCGAGTGGAAGTCTTCCTGCACCTTCCAGGTGAGCTTGCGGGAGACCTGGCGCACGATTTGCCTGAGCAGGTGGTCGCCGCTCGACTGCACCAGGCCCACGGGCAGCAGGGTGATCACCCCTGGCAGGCGGATCCAGACGCTCAGATCCAGTTGCCAGCGCACCAGGGTGAGGGGGCCGGTCTCTTCGACTCGCAGAGAGGCGTTGAAGTCAACGTCGTAGAGACCCTCCAGATTGGGGTCACCGCCCTGGTGGGGCACCGTGAGGATGCGATAAAGCCCCTGGTCTTGGGGGAGAAGCTGGAGACCGATCGTGGGCTCCACCTCGAAGCCGAAGTTGCCAAAGGTGCCGAGGGTCAGGGTGTAACCCTGGCCGCCAATGGCCTCAACGGTCATCGGCGCGGCGCAGCGACGAAACCAGCTCCCATGGTCATCGAGGTAGTCGGAGACAAGATCTGCGCTGCCGCGCATTTCCATTACGTCGGCGAAGGCGCTGGCATAGCGGCGCACCTGGGGATCATCGCTGTAGCGCAGCTGCGAGCCACCGGCTGCGGTGGGGTCCTGGTCCAGCGATGCGGTCGACAGCAGCAAAGACAACAGTGGCAACTCCAGGTGGTGGGACTGGTGGGGCAGGGGCCTCTTTCTTTAATCAATGTAAAGGCGATTCGGGGTCCCCTGGCCCGAGGCTTTGGCATCCAGACGGCAAAGGTGCGGATCTGGTGACGATCGGTTCAGGTCTGGCAGAGGTCGATCAGCCGCTTGATCACGTCTTCGACCACCCGGTCTGGGGTGGAGGCTCCAGAGGTGATCCCCACTCGGATCGGACCCTCCGGCAGGAAGGGCTCCTCCAGCTCCAGCGCGCCGCCGAGGGGCATGTGCTCAATGCGATTGCCCGGGCCGATGCGCTCGGGGGTGTCGATGTGGAAGGAGCGGATGCCGCGGCTGACGGCGATTTCCTGCAGGTGGGTGGTGTTGGAGGAGTTGTAGCCGCCAATCACCACCATCAGATCGAGGGGTTCATCCACCAGGGTGAAAATGGCGTCCTGGCGTTCCTGGGTGGCGTCGCAGATCGTGTTGAACGCCAGGAAGTGCTCATTCAGCTCGATGGGCCCGAAGCGCTGCAACAGCGTGCGCTCGAACATCCGGCCGATTTCCTCGGTTTCGCTCTTGAGCATGGTGGTCTGGTTGGCCACGCCAAGCCGGAGCAGATCCCGATCCGGATCGAAGCCCGGCGAACAGGCCTTGGCGAAGCGGGCCATGAAGGCCGTCCGGTCGCCATTGCCCAGAATGTAGTCGCACACCAGTTGGGCCTCGGCGAGGTCGAGCACCACCAGGTAGGTGCCGGCGAAGGAGCTGGTGGCCAGGGTCTCCTCGTGCTTCACCTTGCCGTGAATGATCGAGGTGAAGGAGTGCTTCTTGTGCTTCTCCACCGTGTTCCACACCTTGGAAACCCAGGGGCAGGTTGTGTCAACGATGTGGCAGCCCCGTTCGTTGAGCAGCTGCATCTCCTGCACGGTGGCGCCGAAGGCCGGCAGGATCACCACATCGCCGCCTGCCACCTCGGAGAAGTCCTTCACCCCCTGATCCACCTGGATGAATTTCACATCCATCTGGCGCAGGTGGTCGTTCACCGAGGGGTTGTGGATGATTTCGTTGGTGATCCAGAGCCGCTCGGTGGGGAAGTGGCGGCGCGTTTCGTAGGCCATGGCCACGGCGCGCTCAACGCCCCAGCAAAAGCCGAAGGCTTCGGCCAGGCGCACGGTGAGCCGGCCCCGCTGCAGGGTGTGGCCGGTCTCACGCAGCTTGGCAATCAGATCACTTTGGTAGGCCTGCTCGAGGTTGCCTGCCACCTCATCCCCCAGGCCAAAACCGCGGCGGTTGTATCGCTCCGAGTGGTGCAGCGAGCGCTTGAAGGCACGGGTATCCACAACAGTCGCTACTTGGAGTGTCAACTCTATGGGGCTTCGGCGGGCCCCCGTTGCTCCACCCTGGCCAGCCCCTGCCAGCTCACCTCGGTGGCCGAGAAGCTGTAGCGGCAGGCAAGCACCTCCACGCCTGCCGCCAGGGCCTGGCGGAACAGCTCGCCGTAGCGCGGGTCGGCCGCATCGCCCGGTGCGAAGCGGCTCACGTCAGAGCGGCTCAGGCAGGGCACCAATACGGCGCGGGCTTCCGGCAACAGGGCCATCAGTTCCACCAGGTGTTTCTGGCCCCGCTCGGTCACCGTGTCGGGAAAGAGGGCCAGCTCGCCGGCGGTCCAGGTGGTGTTCTTGACCTCGAGGTAGATCGGTCTGGGATCGGCGGCCCCTGCCGCCGGGGTCAGCAGCAGGTCGATGCGGCTGCGCCGGCCCAGGCCGTAGGGCACCTCGGCCCGGATGGCGCCGATGGGGCCGAGCCAGGGTTCCAGGCAGCCGGCCTCAATCGTGGCCCGCACCAGGTGGTTGGGCAGGGCCGTGTTGATGCCCACCCAGATGGGGGCTCCCTCGGCGCCCTGCACTTCGGCCTGCTCCCAGGTCCAGGCCAGCTTGCGGCTGGGGGAGGGGGCATGGCGCAGTCGCACCCGCCCGCCGGGGTGCAGCACACCGGTCATCGGTCCGGTGTTGGGACAGTGGGCCGTCACCAGCTCGCCGTCATCCAACTCCACATCGGCCAGGAAGCGCTTGTAGCGCCGCACCAGGGTGCCTTCCACCAGCGGACCAAGGCTGAGCACGGGGGTGGCCATGGCGGGCGCGGCTGGGTTGGGTGGGAGTGAGCCAGCCATACTGCCTCTCAACTCCCAAGGCTCCTGGCCCCACTGGATGGCACAGTCCCTCAGGCGCATTGCCCTGGTCGTGGCGGTTGCCACGGCCCTCAGCAAGGTGGCCGGGCTGGTGCGCCAGCAGGTCATTGCGGCTGCCTTCGGTGTGGGTGCCGCCTACGACGCCTACAACTACGCCTATGTGCTGCCGGGCTTTCTGCTGATCCTGCTGGGGGGCATCAACGGCCCTTTCCACAGCGCCATGGTGAGCGTTCTGGCCCGGCGGCCCCGCGCTGAGGGCGGCCACGTGCTGGCGGCGATGAACACCCTGGTGGGGGCGGGCCTGATCGGGGTCACCGTGCTGCTGCTGGTGTTCGCCGATCCCCTGATCAGCCTGGTGGGGCCTGGCCTCGATGCCAGCCGCCACGACATCGCCGTGCTCCAGCTGCGCTGGATGGCGCCGATGGCCCTGTTCGCCGGCCTGATCGGCCTGGGCTTCGGTGCCCTCAATGCCGCCGATGAGTTTTGGTTGCCTTCGGTGAGCCCGTTGCTCTCGAGTGTGGCCGTGATCGCCGGCATCGCCGTGCTCTGGTGGCAGCTCGGCCCAGGGATCACCCTGCCCACCACGGCGGTGCTCGGTGGGGTGGTGCTGGCCGGCTCCACCACCCTCGGCGCGGTGTTGCAGTGGCTGATCCAGCTGCCGGCCCTGGCCCGTCAGGGGCTGAATCGCTTTCAGCTGGTATGGGATTGGCAGGACCCGGGGGTGCGCGAGGTGCTCCAGGTGATGGGGCCCGCCACCCTCTCCTCAGGCATGTTGCAGATCAACGTGTTTGTCTCCCTCTTCTTCGCTTCGGGCATTCCGGCGGCGGCGGCGGGACTGGGCTACGCCAACCTGCTGGTGCAGACGCCCCTGGGGCTGCTCTCCAATGCCTTACTGGTGCCGCTCCTGCCGGTCTATGCCCGGCTGACGGCTCCGCAAGACAAGCCTGAGCTGATTGGCCGCATCCGCCAGGGGCTGATGCTCTCCAATGCCAGCATGTTGCCGCTGGGGGCCCTGATGGTGGGCCTCGCCCTGCCGATTGTGGCGCTGATCTACGAGCGGGGGGCCTTCGATGCCGGCGCGGCCGAGCTGGTCGGCACCCTGTTGATGGCCTACGGCATCGGTATGCCGGCCTACCTGGCTCGTGACGTGCTGGTGCGCGTCTTCTATGCCCTGGGCGACGGGGTCACCCCCTTTCGCTGGTCGCTGGCTGGGATCGGTCTGAATGCGATTTTCTGTTGGGCCTTTGTCGGTGGGCCCGTGCCCACGGGGGTGCAGCTGCTGCCGAACCTCTACTGCGGAGCTGCTGGCCTGGTGCTGGCCACGGTGGCGGTGAACCTGATCACCTGTGTGGGCTTGCTGCTGGCCCTGCAGGGCCGGCTGGGGGGCCTGCCGCTGCGCCTCTGGCTGCGGGACACCCTGCTGCTGTTTGGAGCTGCCGTGCTGGCCGGCTTGGCGGCCTGGGGAATCGCCCTGGGTGTGGCGTGGCCCACGGGGCTTTGGGGGCGCTTGCTGGAGTGCGGCTTTGCCGGTGGCGTGGGGGTGCTGGTGTACGGCCTGGTGGCCAGCCTGGCGGGGGTTCCGGAAGTGACCGCTGGCATCGCCCAGCTGCGGGGGCGGTTGCCCCGATTCGGCGCCAGGCGCTAATCGCTCAGATTCACATCGCGCACATCCCGCACCTGCACGGGGATCTCCAGGTGTGAGCGGCCCACCATCTGGGGGCCGTCCACCGAGAAGATCCGGGCCTCGATCCCAAATTCCTTGAAGGCGGTTTCCAGCTCCTGGATCAGGGCTTTTTCCACCTGGGCCTCCGCATCCACCACCTTGCCGATCAGGCGCCCGCCAAGGCGACCCATGCGTTTGCGCACCACGTCGCGGGCGTTGGTGACCTCAATGACCAGCACAGCCCGCAGCCAGGTGGCGCAACCTTATCGGCAAAACGGTTCCAGCACCTCTTCGAGATCGCGCAACTGACCGGCTGGCACGAGTCGAGCAAGGGGCATGCGGGTGGCGCCACCACCGATGGGCACCTGCACGGCCTCAAGCGCCTGGCGGGCACACACCTGGGCTCCCTGGTCAATTCGGCCGGCGCATTCGATGGCCAGGGTCTGGGCCAGGCCGGCATCACCCAGGTAGAGGTGCCAGCCGGCCACCTGCACGTAGAGGCGATCGGCCAGGGCCAGTTCGAGCTCCTTGAGATCTGAGGCGGTGAGGGTCATGGCTCGGTTTTGGAGCGTTGGTTTTCGGCTGGGGGGGCCGGGCGCATGGCGATCACCACCCCGGCGTGCACCAGCAGCACTGCCAGCCAGCCAAGGGTGAGCCAGTTGAGGTGAGCCCAGGGATGGCGCAGTTCCTGCACGACCCAGAGGCCGCTGTTCAAGGCAGAAAACAGGGCGGCGTGAAGCGTGAGGTTCACGATCCGCTCAAAGTGTCTGTAGGTGGGTTCTTCGGGGTTGGCGGGGCCGTACCAGCGAATCGGCATAGGAGGGGCAGTGATTTGACGGATAGGCCCTTCATGCGGTGAGAATGGGCCAGTGCGCTTGTAGCTCAGCGGATTAGAGCATCTGACTACGGATCAGAGGGTCGGGAGTTCGAATCTCTCCAGGCGCGTTTTTTCCCCCAACCGCCCTCGGGCGGTTTTTTTGTGCCCGATTCGCGACCCATTCCCCGCACTGGAAGACGTTCCTTACGATCGGTACAAGAATCGAAATCCAACCATGGCCCTCTCCGGCGGTGCTGCCATCAACCAGTCTCTTGCCGCCGGGGACCCCGCCATCGCGGCATTGATCGGCAAGGAGCTGAATCGTCAGCAGACCCACCTGGAGCTGATCGCCTCCGAAAACTTCACCTCCCGGGCCGTGATGGAGGCCCAGGGCTCGGTGCTCACCAACAAATATGCGGAGGGGCTGCCGGCCAAGCGCTACTACGGCGGCTGTGAGCACGTCGACGCCATCGAGGAGCTGGCGATTGGGCGGGCCAAGGAGCTGTTTGGTGCCGCCTGGGCCAACGTGCAGCCCCACAGCGGCGCCCAGGCCAACTTCGCCGTCTTCCTGGCCCTGCTCCAGCCCGGCGACACGATCCTGGGCATGGATCTGAGCCACGGCGGCCACCTCACCCACGGCTCGCCTGTGAACGTGAGCGGCAAGTGGTTCAAGGCCGTGCACTACGGCGTCGATGAGGCGACCCACCAGCTCAATTTCGACACGATCCGCCAGCTGGCCCTGGAGCACAGGCCCAAGCTGATTATCTGCGGCTATTCCGCCTACCCCCGCACGATTGATTTCGCGGCCTTCCGCGCCATCGCCGATGAGGTGGGCGCTTACTTGCTGGCCGACATGGCCCACATCGCCGGGCTGGTGGCCGCTGGCTTGCACCCCAACCCGGTGCCCCTCTGCGATGTGGTGACCACCACCACCCACAAGACCCTGCGCGGCCCCCGCGGTGGCCTGATCCTCTGCCGCGACGCCGAGTTCGCCAGGCAGTTCGACAAGGCCGTCTTCCCCGGCAGCCAGGGCGGGCCGCTCGAGCACGTGATCGCCGCCAAGGCGGTGGCCTTCGGTGAAGCCCTGTTGCCCTCCTTCAAGGCCTACAGCCAGCAGGTGATCGCCAATGCCCAGGCCCTGGCCAAGCGCCTTCAGGAGCGCGGCATCGCCGTGGTCAGTGGTGGCACCGACAACCACATCGTGCTGGTGGATCTGCGCTCGATCGGCATGACCGGCAAGGTGGCCGACCTGCTGGTGAGTGACGTCCACATCACCGCCAACAAGAACACGGTGCCCTTCGATCCCCAGTCGCCCTTTGTCACTAGCGGTCTGCGGTTGGGCACTGCCGCCTGTACCACCCGCGGCTTCGATCAGGAGGCCTTCGCCGAGGTGGCCGATGTGATCGCCGACCGCCTGCTCAACCCTGAAGATGCCGCCATCGAGCAGCGCTGCCGCGAGCGGGTGGCGGCCCTCTGCGAGCGCTTTCCGCTCTACGCCGAGGAGTCCGGCGCAGATTCTGTCGATGGGCAGCGTCAGCTGCAGCACGCCCGATCCCTGTAGCCGCCCGTAAGGTAGGCGCCAAAGCCCGCCGCCAGCTCGCTTCAGCCTGGTTCTGTGACCCTCACTGAAAGTCCCAACCTGGCGGCCCTGATCACGTTCGCTGTGGCGGCCCTGCTGACAGCTCTGGTGGTGCCTGTGGTGCGTCGAGTTGGGTTGCGCTGGGGTCTGGTGGATGCCCCCGATTCCCGCAAGCAGCACTCCACTCCCATGGTGCGCCTGGGAGGGGTGGGCATTGTCATCTCCTTCAGCCTTGCCCTGGCGCTGGTTTGGCTGCTGGGTGGATTTGCCAACCTGCCCATGGAAAAGGACCAGTTGATCTGGACCACCCTGGCCGGGGCGCTGTGCTTTTTTCTGATCGGCCTGGCCGACGACCTCTTTGCCCTGCCACCGCTACCCCGCCTGGCTGGCCAGCTGGCGATTGCAATGGTGGCCTGGAACGAGGGTGTGAGGATTGGCTCCATAGAGCTGCCCATGGCCTGGCTGGGGGGAGCGGATCTGCTGCTCCAGTTGCCCGATTGGCTCAGCCTGGTTGCCACCCTGATCTGGCTGGTGGGGATCACCAATGCCATCAACTGGCTTGATGGTCTAGATGGCCTGGCGGCGGGGGTCAGCGGCATCGCCGCGGTGGGTCTGTTGTCGGTGAGCTTCAGCCTGCACCAACCGGCGGCTGGCCTGCTGGCGGCGGCCCTGGCCGGCAGTTGCCTGGGCTTTCTGCGCCACAACTTCAATCCGGCCCGCATTTTCATGGGGGATGGGGGTTCCTATTTCCTCGGATTCGCCCTGGCGGCCATCAGCATCGTTGGCCCGGCCAAGGGGCTCACCAGCGTCAGCCTGCTGTTGCCGTTGCTGATCCTGTCGCTGCCGCTGGCCGACATGTCGGCCGTGATCATGGGCCGCCTCAGTGAGGGCCACTCGCCCTTCTACCCCGACCGCCGCCACTTGCATCACCGCCTGCTGCGCAGCGGCCTCAGCCATCGCCGCACGGTGCTTTTGATCTATGCCTTCACCCAGTGGCTGGGTTCCCTGGCCCTGGTGCTGGTCAATGCTGAGCTGCGCTTTCTCTGGCTGGCGCTCGCCACCGCGTTGCTGATCTGGGTGTTGGTCAGCACCCGTCGTGCCTTGCAACAGCCACCTTCCAACCAGGAGCTCGGATGAGGTGACTGCCGAAATCCTCTGCATCGGCACCGAGTTGCTGCTTGGCAACATCACCAATGGCAATGCCCGCTGGATTGCCGAACAGCTGGCGGCCTTAGGCATTCCCCACCACCGCCAGACGGTG
>NZ_JAGQCQ010000111.1:0-10552 GCF_024346275.1 Cyanobium sp. BA20m-p-22 | reverse complement strand
GTGATGCCGCCCAGGTCCCCCCGGCCGAGCAGGGTGGGTCTGAGCTCGATCTCGGGCACCATCACCTCCATGCGCTGGTGGGGGTTGCTGAGGGTGATCGTGCCGCTGACCTCCAGGCCCGCCCCGCCGGCCTCCACCTCGAAAGGCCCCGCCTGCAGTCGCAATGGGGAGGCAGGACGAAGGCGGTGGCGCAGTTCCAGCCAGAGCAGGGTCAGCCCCAGCAGCAGGGCCAGCACCAGCAGGAGTTTCAACGCGAAAAGAGCCATGGGCGTGGGAGCCAAATTGCGACTGGGCAAGAACCGCTGGAGCGTAAGTGCGCAGTTGGCTTTAGCTTCGCGCCATAGCGATCTCCCTGCCCGGCATGCGCAAAACCTTCGTGCTCGACACCAACGTGTTGCTGCACGATCCCGCCGCCTTGACCCGCTTTGAAGACAACCACATCTTGATCCCGATCGAGGTGGTCGAGGAGATCGACCGGTTCAAGCGCGATCCAGCCGAGAAGGGACGCAACGCCCGTCAGGTTTCCCGCTTGCTTGATGGGCTGCGCACCCAGGGCAACCTGGCCGACGGGGTGGCCAACGGCGATCAGGGGGGAACCCTCAAGGTGGTTGTCTGCCGCAGCGAAACCCTCAGCCAGCTGCCGCCTGAGCTCAAGGGGGGCAACGGGGATAACAACATCCTGGCGGTGGCCCTTGAGGAGCAGCGTTTACAGGCGGTGATGGGCAGCCAGCCACCGGTGATCCTGGTCACAAAGGACACCAACCTGCGCATTAAGGCCGACGCGGTCGGCCTGATCGCCCAGGACTACACCAGTGATCGGGTCGACATCGGCGATCTGTACCCCGGCTTCTGCGAGCTCTGGGTGAGTGCCGAGCAGATGGATCAGGTCAAGCATCCGCCTGGGCTGGCGGTGGAGGGCCTGGTGGTCGAGAGCCCACTGCTGGCAAACGAAGGGGTGACCCTGGTCAACCGGCTCCAGCCTGCCCACACCTTGCTGGCTCGCTTCAACGCCAAGACCTCGACCCTTCAGCCCCTGCAACGGGGCCCGAAGGCCAAGCTCGGGCGCATCCAGCCCCGCAACCGGGAACAGACCTTTGCCCTGGACCTGCTCCTCGATCCCGACATCCAGCTGGTGACCCTGGTGGGCAAGGCAGGCACGGGCAAGACCCTGCTGGCCCTGGCGGCAGGCCTGCACCAAGTAGCCGATGAACGGCTCTATGAGCGGCTGCTGGTGACACGCCCGGTGATTTCACTCGGAAAGGAGATCGGCTTTCTGCCCGGGGATCTCGAGGAGAAGATGGGCCCCTGGATGCAGCCGATCATCGACAACCTCGACTATCTGCTGGGCGGCGCTGGCGAGGAAGAGGGCCGCAGCGGCAGGGGCGGCAGCCACCACCGGGGCACCCGCAGCAACTGGACCGACCTCAAGGGCATGGGGCTGCTGGAGGTGGAGGCGATCAGCTACATCCGCGGCCGCTCAATCCCCCGCCAATACATGGTGGTGGATGAGGCCCAGAACCTCACCCCCCACGAGGTGAAGACGATCGTGACCCGGGTAGGCGAGGGCACCAAGATCGTGCTCACCGGCGACCCCTACCAGATCGACAATCCCTACGTGGATGCCGAGAGCAACGGCCTCACCTGGCTGGTGGAGCGCTTCAAGGGCCAGTACCTGGCCGGCCACGTCACCCTGTTGCGCGGTGAGCGCAGCGAACTGGCCGAGCTGGCGGCGAACCTGCTCTGAGCCCGCATGGCTAATCGTCCAGACCGGTGCGCCGCTGCCAGTGGCTCACTTCGGCACGCTGCTGCTCCCATTGGCGCCGCCGCAACCGTTCGTAGGACTGGCAGAACTCCTCCCCCAACCCCTGGCGCAGGGCTGTATCGGCGGCGAATGCAGTGAGGGCCTCGCCCAGGTCGGCCGGCAGGCGCTGGCACTGATCCGGGCCGAGGGGCTGGGCGTAGTTGTCGTTGTCGTGGCGGGGGCCCGGGTCAAGCTGACGGTCGATCCCATCGAGACCGGCCGCCAGGATCGCTGCCTGCAAGAGATAGGGGTGGGCCGAGCCGTCGGGCAGGCGCAGCTCGAGACGTTGGTTGTCGGGGATACGCGCCATATGGGTGCGGTTGTTGCCTGTGTAGCTAATGCCGCCTGGGCTCCAGGTGGCGCCAGAGCTGGTGGGCGCCGCTGCCAGGCGGCGATAGCTGTTCACCGTGGGGTTTGTGATGCAGCTGAGTGCGGGGGCGTGGGCCAGCAGGCCACCAAGAAAGTGATAGGCCAGGGATGAGAGACCCAGCTCACCGCAGGGGTCGGGGAAGAGGTTGCGGCCGGCGTTGGCGCTGCCGGCAGCCCCCCACAGTGAGAGGTGGGTGTGACAGCCGTTGCCGGTGAGGGCGGCGAAGGGTTTGGGCATGAAGCTGGCCCTCAGCCCCTGCTGCTCCGCCAGGGTTTTCACCATCACCTTGAAGAAGGCATGACGATCGGCGGTGGTGAGGGCGGGCGCGAAGGTCCAGTTGAGCTCAAATTGGCCGTTGGCGTCCTCGTGATCAGCCTGGTAAGGCCCCCAGCCCAGCTGTTCCATCGCCTCAAACAGTGGCGCGATCAGGGGGTAGCGGCGCATCAGCGCCAGTTGGTCGTAGCAGGGTTTCTCCTGGGTGTCAGACCTATCGGCGATCTGCTCGCCGCTGGGATCGAGCAGAAAGAACTCGGCCTCCACGCCGCTGCGCAGCTCAAATCCGCGCTCGGCTGCTCGCTCCAGCTGGAGGCGCAGCAGGCGGCGGGGACATTGCGCCATGGGCTGGCCGTTGAGCAGGAGCTCGGCTGCCACCCAGCCCACCTCCGGCTGCCAGGGCAGGGGGGTGAGGCTGGCCGCCGCCGGGATCGCCATCACGTCGCCATCGGCGGGGGAGAGATCCAGCCAGGCCGCAAAGCCAGCGAAGCCGGCCCCATCGCGGGCCATTTCCGCCACGGCCGAGGCCGGCACGAGCTTGGCCCGCTGGATGCCAAACAGGTCGGTGAAGGAGATCAGCAGGAACCGGAAGTTCAGTTCCTGCACCTGCTGGTAGAGGTCAGACATGGGATGGCTGCTGGAGGAGGGCGTCAACGATCGAGTGCAGCTGCCGCTGCTCGGCCGGGTTGCTGTGGGGGTTGCCTGCCCGGTGGCCGAGCTCTGAGTGGATCACGTGCAGTTCCGCCCCGGGGATCGAGTCGGCATCGGCCGCCAGATCGTCGAGGTGGAAGTAGAGGTCGTGGCTGCCGGCCACCACGGCGGTGCGGGCGGTGATATGGCGCAGGCTTGAGGCCAGGTCACCCCCCTGGGCCACGTCGTGGGCCAGCCAGGTGTCGAGCATGGCGATTAGATCGCGGGGGTCATGGCGCCGGTAGTGGGGCAACCACTGGCTCTCCACATGCTCCTCCACCGGCTCTGCCAGCGTGCGAAAAAACGGCTGGCTGGCGGCCCAACTGGCGTAGATCAGGGCGAAGCTGCGCAGCCCCTGCTCCGGCGGCCCGCTGAAACCGGCCCCGCTCCAGTGGCAATCGGCCGTGAGGGCCTGGCGCAGGCTGAGGCAAAACAGGCGGTTGTGGGGGGAGGTGCGGGTCGTGCCGCAGACGCAGCAGATCCGCTCCACGGCCTCCGGGTGATCTACGGCCCACTGGTAGGCCTGCTGGGCCCCCATCGACCAGCCGTAGATCAGGGGGATGCGCTCAACCTCGAACACTTCACGCAGCAACTGCCGTTGGGCGGCGACGTTGTCGCGGTGGCTCACCACCCAGCCCTGCTCGGCCAGGCCCATGGAGCTGTTGCTGGGGCTGCTGGAGGCGCCGTTGCCAAACATGCCGGCAATGACGATGCACCAGCGCTCCGGATCCAGCACCGGGCCCGCCAGCCAGGCCAGGTCGTCGGGGCGGGCGCCATAGGAGGTGGGCACCAGGATCAGGTTGGAGCGATCGCCGTTGAGTTCGCCGATCTGCAGGTAGGTGAGCTGGGCCTCCGGCAGGGTGTGGCCGCAGGCCAGGGCAAGGTCGCCGAGCTGGTGCTGGCGGAGGCTCATGCCGGTAGGCCCAGGGCGGGCAGGTTGGCCAGCAGCTGGCGGTGCACCGCTAGGTAGCCCCGATCGCAGTGGCTCAGATGGGGGGCGATGGCCCCGTGGGCGGCTGGCAGGGCGTGGAAGGGCAGGGAGGGGTAGAGGTGGTGCTCGGCGTGGAATGGCATGTTCCACATCAGCCAACGCACCGGCCAGATCGTCAGGGTGGTGCGCGTGTTTTCGGTGCCATCGCTGCTGAAGCTGCAGCCGCTGTGCTCCGCCAACAGCAGAAAGCGCAGCACGGGCTGACCAACCACCAAGGGCAGGAGCCAGAACCAGAACAGAAAGCCGGTGCCACTAACCAGGGACGTCAGGGCCAGGGCCAGATAAACGGCAAACTGGAGTCGCACCGAGCGGCGCACCTGGGGGATCAACTCAGGACTGAGGTAGGGCAGGCCACTGAGATCGCCCCACAGCAGTTGGCGGTAGCCGGCCAATTTGCCGGTCCACCAGTTCCAGCCGCCCAGCTCCAGCAGATAGGCCCAGACGGTGGTGGGAATGGGATCGTTTAGTTCGGGATCAAGCCCGGGTTGGTGGGTGTAGCGGTGGTGCCACTGGTGGTAGCGCCGGTAGTAGGTGGAGTTGTAAAAGCTCAGCAGCCCCGCCATCCAGGCCACCGCGTCGTTCAGCTTTCTGCCGCGGAAGGCCGTGCGGTGGCAGCACTCATGCAGGGGCGCAAAGCTGGTGGCCAGACCAACCCCACAGATCAGCAGGCCCGCCAGCCGCAGGGCAAGGGGCCAGCCCTGCTGGGCCCAAACCACCCCGCCCAGGACGACCGTGAGCAGGTGACTGGCCAGGCGCAGGGCTCCGGGGCCATTACGCAACTGGTTGAGGCTGGCAAGCGCATTGCGCTCCAGCAAGGGGTCGGAGATTGGGGGCATCTAGCTATCCCACCAGTGGGGTTCCCCTTGCTTCGGTAAAGGTTGTAACACTCCTTCCGTTCAGTTGGCGAGGGCCAAATCAGCTTTTTGTACAAACCCAGCTCTCCGCAGCCACCCGCCGGCAGAACTAGATCATCTGGTTGGGCTGCACCCAGCTGTCAAATTGCTCGGCGCTGATTTCCCCCAGCACCAGGGCCGCCTCCCTGAGGCTGAGCTGGTGGTTGTGGGCATGTTTGGCGATGGCGCAGGCCCGGTCGTAGCCGACCTGGGGGGTGAGGGCTGTTACCAGCATCAGGCTTTGATCCAGCAGGGTTTCGATGCGGCTGCCGTTGGCTTCGAGCCCCTCGATGCAGTGCTCGCGGAAGCTGGTGCAGCTGCCTGAGAGCAGCTCGATGCTCTCGAGCAGGTTGTGGGCGATCAGGGGCTTGAACACGTTCAGCTCAAAGTTGCCCTGGCTGGCCGCCAACTGCACGGCGGTGTTGTTGCCCATCACCTGCACAGCGACCATCGTCAGGCTCTCGGCCTGGGTGGGATTCACCTTGCCGGGCATGATCGAGCTGCCGGGCTCATTCTCGGGCAATACCAGCTCGCCCAGGCCGCAGCGGGGGCCACTGGCCAGCCAGCGGATGTCGTTGGCGATCTTCAGCAGCGAGCCGGCCAGCACAGTGAGGGCGCCGTGGGCGGCGGCCAGGGGTTCGTGGCCCGCCAGGGCCTGGAACTTGTTTGGGGCACTACTGAAGGGCAGGCCGATCCGCGCTGCCAGCCGGGTCGCCACCGCCTCGCCGAAGCCGGCCGGGGCATTGAGGCCCGTGCCCACGGCCGTGCCGCCAATGGCGAGCTGGTGCACCTGGGGCAGGGCGGCGCGCAGGGTTTCGAGCCCCAACTCCAGCTGGGCCACGTAGCCGCCAAATTCCTGGCCCAGGCTCAGGGGCACCGCATCCTGCAGGTGGGTGCGGCCGATTTTGATGATGGTGGCGAAGGCCTCGGCTTTCTGGCCCAAGGCATCACGTAGGGCTTCAACAGCTGGGATCAGGCTGCGCTCCAGCTCAATCGCTACGGCCACGTGCAGGGCAGCCGGGAAGGTGTCGTTGCTCGACTGGCTGAGGTTGACATGGTCGTTGGGGTGGACCGGGCTCTTACTGCCCAACACCCCCCCCGAGGCCTGGATCGCCCGGTTGGCGATCACCTCATTGACATTCATGTTGGTTTGGGTGCCGGAGCCCGTCTGCCACACCTTGAGCGGAAATTCACTGTCTAGGGAGCCGCTTGCCACCTCCTCGGCTGCCGCCACGATCAGGGCCGCCAGTTCGGGGGCCAGCCTGCCCTTGGCCTGGTTCACTTCGGCGCAGGCGGCCTTGAGCGCACCGAAGGCATGCACCAGCTTCAGCGGCATGGCCTGGCCGAAGCGGAAATGGTGGATCGAGCGCTGGGTCTGGGCGCCCCAGTAGTGCTGGTCGGGAACCTCAATGGCCCCCATGCTGTCGGATTCGAGGCGAGCCATCAGCGGCTAACTACCTCCGAATTGAGTTCATTGAAACTCTCGGTGGAGCTCCTGGTGCCGCCCTCCGGCAAGGCAATGCCGGTGGCCAGGCTGAGTGAGGCGTTGATGGCATCCACACTCACGGCTCCCTGCTCATCGAAAATCACCTTCCCCTGGGAGTCGAATACCACCACCTGGGGCACTACCCCACGCCAATAGTGGGCCGGGTCGCGCGGGCCGGTGTCGGCCCGGTTCTGGAGGGGGTCGGTAACGAGGGGAATCAGCTCGATGTTGCGATTCCAGAGGCGCTGCAACTCCGAAACCACCGCTGCAAACTGCTTGCTGGCCGCGTCGTCGTCGAGGTAATAGATCACCACGGCGGGGCGCTGGTCGGCCATGGCCTGGGCCAGGCTGCTGCGGGGCGGCACCAGGGAGCCGTTGCCGGCGTAGAGGGCGTAGATGTTGCCGTCATAGCTGTTGCTGGTGAGGGAAGCCTGGACCTGGCCAGTCCCCAACCCCAGCCCGAGCCCCAGCATCAGGAGCAACACCAGGATCTGGCTCAGCAACTGGTTCATCCGGACCGCACAACCTGACTGTCGCCATTGTGGCTGGGAGCCCTGCAGGCAGGATTAGCTGCGACTGAGGCTGCGGCCCATACCCTGGGCGATGCCCCGGCCCACCAGGCCGATGGCGCGGCCCAACACGCGCGTGAGCAGCAATACCACCAGTTCCCCCAGGCCCTTCAGCAGGCCCTGCACCTGGGGTGCCAGGGCGTCGCGGGTTTCCAGGCTCAGGGTGACAAGTTGCTGTAGCCAGCCGAGCTGGCGCAATTCGCCATCTCGGGGCTCGGTGAGCTCCTGGCAGCGGATGGCGCCATCGCGCAGGCAGAAGAGCTGACGCCGGCTTTCATAGAGATTGATCGGCCTCAGCACCCAGCTGCTCCAGCGCTGCTGGGCATTCAGCTGGTTGCGCAGCCGCTCCAGATTGCGGGTTGCGAGCAGGTCGGGCTGGAGCAGGTAGCGGCGCAGTTCCGGCCAGCTGCCACAGCTGGCCAGCACTTCCGCACTCACCAGATCGGCGGTGCGCACAAGCCAGTTGGCCAGCAGCAGCTCCAGGTGGAGTACGGCCCGCGGTTCATCGGCCGCCAGCAGTTGGCCGTCTACCAGCAGGGGCTGGGCGCGCACGAGGGAGGCGAGCATTGCTTGGGCATCGGGCAGTTCGGGGTCGCGGCTGACCAGGTCGCTACTGCGGATCAGGCTGTCTGCCACAGGTTCGAGGCTTCCCTCGCGGGGAAGTTGGACGTAGGGATTCACCAGGCTGCGCAAGGCCTGCTGGCGCAGCTCCGGTTGCCACCGCTCCCAGCGTTCCTGCAGGGGTTGGAGGGGGGCGGGATCGGCCAGGAACCTTTGGCGAAGTTCTTCCACCTGATGCAGCAGGGCCCTCAGCAGGTCACGGCGGCGCTCGCCACTGAGGCCCTCGAGGGCCAGCAGCTGGCCACTGTGATTGCTTAGCCCCCCCTCGGTGCCGGCTTCGAGGCGCTCGCGAATGGCGCGCCAGATTCCATCCGCACTGCGCTGCTGCAGGGTGATCGCCAGCACCGGCTGGCTCGGTTGCGGAGTTGGGGCCGGGGATGACCAGGCCATGCTGGCCGGCCCCCAGAGCAGCAGCAGCAATTGGCGGGCCGCCGCCAGTTCCCGCAGGCGACCCTGCAGCACCAGCAGCTGCACCAGGTTGGTGGGTGGTGGCGTCAGCAGGCGCCTGATGGCGTCGATGTCGGCATCGATCTGCTGCAGACCACTGATCAGCAGCCACTGGCCGAGGCCCAGGGTGGGGCCGGTTGGGGGGATTGGGTTGCCGATACCTGGGGCTTCGCCCATGGCCACGGCCAGCACCCTGCCACCGGCCAGGAGGGTGGCGACAGCTTCAAGTAATTCCTGGGGATTGGGTGCCTCCAATACCCCAGCTGCGGGGAGTTGCAGCAGAACTTCGTTGTTCAGCCCATGGCCAGTCGGTAGGAGCAGCAGCAGGGGTGCCGGCCGCCAACGCTCCTGCAGGCTCTGCAGTTCCTGGGCCAGCAGCGGCGGGTTGATGGGGCTGTTGACCTGCCAGATCACCAGCTGGGGCAGACCCTTCAGCTGCTGGGGTGATTCGACCGCCGTATACAGGCTTCCCTGGGCAGTGAGCAACCGGGCCAGCCCATCACGCAGGAGCGGTTCGGCAAACAGCAGCAGCTGCGAACTCACAGACCTGGCCGGAGGATGGCCCAAGTTATCGAACCTGGCCGGGTTTCTCCAGTGCCCGGCGATGACCGGTGAGATGCAGGGTGTAAGTCTCAATCGTGAAGCCCGTATGGCGCTCGATCTGGTCGAGCAGCTCCTGTGGCAGGATCACGTCCAGATCCTCAATCGCGCCTGTTGCCGAGCAGGTGAGATGGCTGTGGGGATCACTGCGGTAGCCGTAGAGCCTGCCATTGGCGCGATCCAGGCACTCAATCACCCCTGCCGTCTGTAGGGCCTCGAGGTTTTGATATACCGAGGTATGGCCGATGTTGCGGCCAAGGTTGTTGAGCTTTTCAAAAATATCTCTGGCACTCAGGTGGCTCTTTTCGGCCCAGAGCAAATCCAGCACCATGCGCCGCTGGCGGCTCAGCCGCATACCCAGGGCGCGACATCGCTGATAGACCTCCTCAACGCTGCCGAGCGGCAGGACGCCAGAGAAGGGGCTTGAAGGTGGAAGGGCGTCGGCAATCACTCGACACACCTCTGATGTTGATTCTCCCTTATAGCCAAGCTGCAAGCGATCCGCCTCCGCATTGGCGCTGCCGCTCGTTCAGGCCAGCATCGAGGCGCTGCTCGGATCCTGCAGGCGCCCATCGCCGATCGCCTGCAGGGCCTCAGCCAACACCACCCGGCCGTCATAGAGGGCCCGGCCCACGATCACCCCCTCCACCCCAAGGGGCGCCAGGCTCAGCAGGGAGAGCAGGTGCTCGAGGGTGCCAATGCCGCCGGAGGCGATCACCGGCACGGCGCTGGCCTCGGCCATGGCCCGCAATGCATCCAGGTTGGGGCCCGCCAGGGTGCCATCGGTGGCGATGTCGGTGCTGATGATTGCGGCGATGCCGCTGGCTGCAAAGCGACGGGCCAGTTCGGTGGCCTCGGTACTACTGGCTTCGATCCAGCCGCGGGTGGCCACCTTGCCGCCTTTGGCGTCGATGCCCACCACGATGCGGCCGGGGTGACGGGCCGCCAGCTCGTCAACGAGCTCTGGTTGCTCCAGGGCCACCGTGCCAAGAATCACCCGATCCAGGCCGCAGGCCAGCAGCTCCTCGGCCCGGGCAGCCGTGCGCACGCCACCGCCCAGCTGTACGGGTATCGCCAGGGCGGCGGTGATCGCCTTCACGGCCGCGTCATTCACCGGTTGGCCGCTGCGGGCCCCATCGAGATCCACCAGGTGCAGCCGCTGCGCCCCCTGCTGCTGCCAGCTGAGGGCCTGGGCCACGGGGTCGTCACTGAAGCGGGTCACTTGGTCGTAGTCCCCCTGGTGCAGCCGCACGCAGTGGCCGTCGAGCAGATCAATGGCGGGGATCACCTGCATGGAGGGGGCCGGGGGCAAGGACTGCCAGCCAGGCTGCCAGAGCTGCCGGTTGCGCAGCTCCAGCAGCGGCACCACCAGGCGGTAGTCGGGCGCCAGCAGGGCCTGGAGTTCCGCCGCCCGCTCAGCCCCCTGGCCCCGCTGCCCCAGCAGGGCGAAGTGGCGGTAGCCCCTGGTTTTGGCGAGCGCGGCGGGTTGGGCGCTCCAGTGGTTGCTGAGCCGCATGGGCACCGGTGCGTCTTGAATGGCCTCCAGTTTCGTGGCCGGTGGCATGGAAATCCTGGTGATGGGCGGAACCCGCTTCGTGGGCAAGCCCCTGGTGGAACGGCTGCTGGCCCAAGGCCACTCGCTCACCCTGTTCACCCGGGGCCGCAACCCCTTGCCAGCCGGAGTGGAGCACTTGGCGGGTGATCGCAGCACCCCTGAGGGCCTGCAGCCGCTTGCCGGGCGCCGTTTCGATGTGATCGTCGACAGCTCGGGCCGCACGGTGGAGGATTCCCGCGCCGTGGTCGAGCGCACG
>NZ_JAGQCQ010000110.1:0-10593 GCF_024346275.1 Cyanobium sp. BA20m-p-22 | reverse complement strand
TGAGCGATGGCAGGCAGCACCTCTTCTTCTAGGAGGGTGATTTCCTCTTCTCCATAGGGCTGCTCGCTCCAGGTGCGGCGCAGCGGCAGATCGCGGCGCAGCAGCTGCTCGATAGAGCGCGAGGCGCGATCAAGCAGCAGGAAGGGATCTTCTTCTGGCCGGCAGAACTTGGACTGGGCAGCTAGTGATGCCATGGGATTCGGCGCCAGGTGTGGCGCGGCGATGGGACCGATCCCAGAGGCGTACTGACGCAGGAAGGAAGCACAATGGAGAGGACCCGGAGTAAGCCCCACCGGAAGCCGACCCAGCTAGGGCGAGCCTTCTCCGCAGGTCAGGTCAAGGCAGGAGCGATCAGATCTTGCGCAAACGCGGCTTGCCAAGGTGATGCACCGCATGCACCACCACGCCAAATAGCCCTGAGCGATCAAATACCTCCAGGTCCAAAGGAATTGCTGCTTCTCCTGGCCGCACCGGTTCAAGTAACCACTGCTCCCCCTGACGCAAGAGCGGCCGCATTAAGAAGCTGCCCTGGTGGGCAACGACGACGACATGGCCGGAGCAGGGTTCAACACTGCGGTCAATCACCATCAGGTCGCCGTCGTTGATCCCGTGCTGGCGCATGCCATTGCCGCTGGCCCGCATGTAGAAGGTGCAAACCGGGTTGGGAATCAGGACGGTCTGGAGATCCAAGCCCTCACCTAACGAGCCCGGGCAGAAGGGCACAGGCTCGCCAATAGGCAGGTCGGCCAACATCAAACCAGCAGAGGCGGCAGTACGGCTGTTCTACTCCTGGTGAGGTGGGTTGGGTTGGCTCAGCTCCCGGCTTCTGGCCAGGGCACAAGCTTCATATCCCCCACCTTGTTCCAGGTTTTGCATTTGGGATCAGCCAGTCGGTAGAGGGCGTTGCCGTCTGGTCCGCTCTTAGTGACGACTAGGACCGGTGCACCAGGCCAGCCGATCCGCCAAAGCTGCTCACCGTCCGCCAACACAATCAAATCGCCGGTGGCGGGGTGCTTGAGGTCTTGGGCCATCGCTGCACCGTAGAAAGCCACAGGCGATTGGCTGCCAAGCCGCAGCCTGCTCCGGTGCGAGCGGAACAAGGACAACCCCAGATCGATTGCTCGCTGGATCGTCTGCCAGGTGGCTCAGTTTTCGTGTCGCCTCTTGCTCAGTTTTCGATGTCGCCTGAAAGCCGCTAGGCGCACCTCATGGTGCGACATCGGCATGGCGCTGATCTCGAGCCGCGAGGAAGCAGCGCGGACTGACATGTATTCCCGGAGCTTGAACTGGTGCTTTTGATGGCCGCGGTTGTGCCATTGGTTGCGCGGCCCTGTTGCCTTCTGCGCTGGCGGAGCGGGCCGGCCCGATCAGGCTGGCGGGCAGCACTTTCAGCTAACGCCATGCTCCGCATCCACGGCGACCGCAACAGCCTGCTGGCGGCCCTTGCTGCCCACTGGGTCGACCAGCAACTGCAGATCCCGCCGCCGCTCAAGCCGCAGGTGAGGCCGATCCGCCGCCTGCCAGGGCCGCTGCGCTGAAAGGCCCCTGGCAGCAATAGATCGACAGGGCCTCAGCCCGCCCCCGCCAGCTGCTGGCGCAGAGCCTCAAGAGCCTTCTTCTGGGCCCGCTGCACTGACATGGCGCTGATTTGCAGCTGCTCTGCTGCAGCCCGCAGCGAGAGGCCCTCGAGGACGGTGAGCCGCAGGGCCGTGGCTTGCGCTGCAGGCAGCTGATCTACTAGCTGCTCCAGCGCCAGATCATCAGCGGGCCCGGCTGCTTCTTGCTCTGGGGCCGCCAGCTGATCGAGCAGGCACGGCTCGCCAGCGGCATGGCCATCAAGGCTGATGTGACCCAAAGGGCACTGACCCTGCTCATGCAGCCGGCGTGGAATGCGCACCAGCCGCACCCGATCGCGCAGGTGATGCTGCAGGGCCCCGCTGATGCAGCGGCGCAGGTATGGAGCGGCAGGCTCGCCAGCGCGGCAGCTGGGAGCAGAGCGAATCAGAGCCTCACGGGCTACCTGGATCAGATCCTCCCGCTCAACCAAAGGGAAGAAGCGGCGGGCTACAGCTGAGGCAACGGCATCAGCCAGGGAGAGGTGCTCCAGCACCAGGGCATCGCGGGCACGGAGGGCAGAGCGGGAAAGCGGGGCAGCCATCTGGGGACGGGAGAGAACCCCACCCCCAACGGCCAGCCGCAGTGATGTGACAAGGACGCCCCGCAGGGGCGCATGGCTAGATCCTTGACGCAGCGCGAGGACTGGACGAGGGATTCAGGTGGGTGTTTGACGGCCTGGTGGCAAGCAGATTCCTCCCGGAGCTCCGGGTGTCAAGCCAACCTTGAGCAACGCCCCCTATCCCGGCTTGTCTGGCCTACCAGCACCACCGCCCATAGGCTGCTGGGCGCAGCAGCAGGTGAATGCTCCAGCCGCCATGGATTTGAAGTTCCGCGTTATTCAGTCGAACGACCGCGGGCTGATCACTAAGCAGGGCGATCAAACGTATGCCCGGCGCGGACCCGCGAAAGGAGAAGAGGCCCTCGAGCTTCCCACCCTGTTCATCTGGGTAAGGAGCAAAGAGCGCTACCTAGCAAGGTGCTGGACTCAGTGGACAGGTGCACATCTTGGGGATGACTTTATTTATGTCGTAAGCAGATTTAGAGACGTAATCGACCTCCACGGCGATACTCGGTATCACCAGTGGTGCTCAAAACAGCTGCGCCAGGAGCTTTGGGCACTGAAACGGCCCGCACTTGACCTAGAAGGCCTGGCTTGCCCACCGCCGGAGGCAGTGTACGAAGCAAACCGGCATAAATCGGCTATTTACTTGCAGAGAAGAAAGCAGCGACTCCTTGAGCAAACGCCAGATTTGAACCCGCAGGAAAAAGCGCAAATCCAGAACATCTACGAGGAGCGGGATCGACGCAACCAAGCAGCTGGCTTCATCAAGTACCACGTTGATCACATCACTCCGCTCTCCAAAGGAGGCCTGCATCATCCAGCCAATCTGCGTATTATCGGTGCATCTGAAAATGCGAGAAAAGGGTGCAGGCTTCTCGAGCAGGCATGGCCCGCAGAAGCTGCTCTGCTTTCTATCGAATAGATGTGATATGGCTATGAAGCAAGGTGTGGGCGACTGGGTCTTGATCAAATTGATCGATTACGAAGATTCTGCTTGGGAGCATTTGTACCGTCACCCTGATGGCAGAGAGGCAATTGTTGGCCCTGGTGGATACTGCAGCGATCCAGATCTAGACTGGTTGCTGCATCAACAAAAACGGAGATTAAAGCAACGATTACAGGTCAATGCAGTGCTCTCGACAGTCTTAAATACACCCTTGCTTATCGTTGCTTTTCAGGCCATTGGAGGATTTGGCTGGCGAGGCCTGCTGACCCTGGCTGGCTATGGACTTTGTTGCATTAGTGCTTTTGGAGGCTGGAATGCTGTTTTGCTTGATTCGTTTCAGAACGAACGGAAGGGCAGGCTCCAGATGCTGAGCATTTGCGTCCTGCTCTACTTCATTGCTTGCCTTCTATTATCATCTGGACCTGTCACCCAGCTAAGCCTTTCGTCCGTGCATATCCCCCTGCCTGCACTTGGCCTTGTTGTCGGCCTGCTGGGAAGCGCCAAGCAAAAGTGGGAAGATGAGAGCGAGTATCAGCCGTAGTACTTAAATCCCCTGCATGAGACTTTTGATCTCTTCCTCTTTCCCTTCAATGAACTTGGTGTCATCAAGGATCGCTTGCCACCTTGGATAAGGATGGCGCTGCAGGCGCTTCCAGGTTTTTTTGATCCAGATGCACTCATTATCGCGATCAACCTTGAGTGCATCCCAGAAGGCTGCGTACATCCACGCCCAGGAAGATGACTTCCATGGCACAAGCTTCGCTTCGGCTTCCCAGAATTCAGGCGGATGATCCACTCTCTTTCCATCAATCACACGGACGGGTATCTTGAGGTGAAGCAACTCATGCCGGAGCACGTGTTCGATCACTGGCCGTGGTACGTCAGAACGGTTGAATAGTGAGTGGAGGTAGATATTGCCTCCTGCCTTCCCGGGGCCATGATAAATGCAAGCCAGTGTTTCTATTGATTGAAGGCTAAGGGTTGCAGGTTCTGCACTGGTCAGCCCCATCTCGACTTGGATGTCAGCAAGAAGTTCCAGCACGTCAAACCCTAGAAAGCTGAGTTCTGGATAGCCAGCTGGTTCCTTGCGGGCTAAGAGCATCGCATAAAGCTCAATGTGATAGGAATAGAATTTGGCAGGAGCACAGTTCCCGGGTTGACAATTGCAAGCCAGTTAATATTCTTTGCGACTTGCATTATCCCTCGGGCATTGCATGAGGCGCTTGCGGGTATCGAAGCTCAATCATGTCGCCATCAATTCCCTGGCGATGGATATCAAAGACGGGCTCTTCTCTGAGCTCTGCAATGGTTAGCAAATGGGTGAAAGGGAATATGGCTGGATGATCCAGAAGCTGGTTGGCAGGCAGGGAGTGGTGCTCATTGTCGAGCAGTAGCGCCTCGCACAGCAGTACCGCAATCTCTTTGGTGACGGGCAAAGACTTTGGAGCGCGTGCATAAACGCCCTTGGTTTCGGTATCTGTCAGAGCTCCCCAGTCCACCAGCGAACGGATGATCCGCTGCGTGGACTTCACCAGCACTGGACGCTCGGACCATTGCGCCACCATTCTTTTGGTGAGCTGGGCGAGGGAGAAGGAGTCCTGCAGCGTGAGCAGGCGCCCTGCCGTTGCCGCGACATCGGAGAAAACGGGATAGCTGGCGATCGCCATGGCCCAATGCAGGGCGAGATGATCACGAGCTTTTGATGCTTGGAAGGCAGCTACCGCCCGGGGCTTGAGGGGCTCGACAGCAGCTGGAACCTTGCCCCAAATCCTGGTAAGGACCGTCATGGTCTTGCCACGATCGCTGTTGAACTTGTCCCCGCTCACCTTCCCTTCGAGGTACTCCCACATTCCGGCCCTGAGATCTTCCAGGGAGTCCCCTGCCGCTACCCGACTGGCTGTCGCCTCCAGCCAGTCGAGCGCGAGGCGCCGGTCAAAGCCAATGGTTTTGCGCCTGGTCATGCGGGCTCCTGGATGCGCACGAAGGGAACCAGAACCTCTTCCAGCGCGATGCCTCCATGGCCGAGGGTTTCCTTGCCCTGGGCGAGAAAGGCATCGACTCCGCGGGGCAGCAATACGGAATAGTCAGCTGGCAGACCGGGACCAGGCCACAGGAGAGCGGTTGGGAGGGCCTGTTGCACCTGCGCCCGCAGCACGTCGTCGCGGAACACCCAGGCTCGCTCGCCCTTTTCCTCGGGAACGGTGCCCACGTTGGGACGGCCAATTCCTTTGGCAGCGACGTTGCCGTGATCTGCGGTGACGTAAACGGTGAAGCCTTGCTCCAGCAGGGAATCGATCAAAGCTCGGAAGGCCCCCTGCTGGCTCCACTGGCGAACCTGGGCGTGCAACCCTCCGAGTCCGGTGACAACGCCGTGGAGCATTTCATCTACCTTGCCGACGACGATGCCCAGGGCCCGGCAGGCTGGGCTAGAGGCGAATTCCTTGACCTTCTCCAGCAGCTCGCTGTCGGGCTCCTGTGACCCCTGCCTGACGTAGGCCACAGCCGGCCCCCGCAGGCCCTGCTCACCCCAGAAGCGCTCCCAGTGCTTGGGCTCCTTGCTGGTGGTGCCAATGCTCTGGGGGAAGAACATCGGTGCCTCTGCCGCGAAGATCGTTTGCCGGGAGACAGAGGTGATGGTGGGCACCCAGGCCCAGCAGACGCTCTCCTGGAGATCAAGCCCGCCAAGGGAGTCGCGCAGCAGCAGCCACTGGTCGAGGGCCAGCCCATCGACCACTACCAGCGCCAGCCTCTTGGAGCCACCGGCCTGCTGATGAGCCAGGAAGTGGGCGACCTTGTCGAGGGTGATGGGTCTAGGGAGGGCCGGCAGCGTAGACAACGCGCTGTAGCGCTGAAGCATCCAGCTCCCGAAGGCCTCCTCTAGGGCCAGCTGCAGCTGATCGAGCTGGGAGCTGACCTCCCGGCTAAGGGAGCTACTGAGCTCCGTTCGCAGCACCTGCGCCTCAGCCCAGCGAAGGCCGAAAAGCTCCCAGTCTTCGTGTTTGGCAGCAGCGCCTGGCAGCTCCCCTTCAAGCAGCGGCAGAAGACGCTCCAGCCGGAGGGCTGCGTTTTCCTCCTGCTTGCCTACGACACCGAGACGCATCCAGCCTGAGGGGACTGCATCTGCCGCAATCGCCGTGGTGGGCTCCAACAAACCCTCGGCGAATAAGTTGTCGATGAAGACCCGAATGTCGTCGTGGTCAAAGGGCAGCAGCACGGGCCCGGGGAGTCGCGGAGCCGGCAGTTCACGTCCAGGGACGACCGCATACCCCTGTGCCTGAAGAAACAGGGGCCAGCGTTCCTGGAGAAAGGAGAAGAAGGAAGCCCGGTTAGGCAGCAGGCGCTCTAGGGGCCACTGCCGCCACTGCTTCTGGAGGCAGAGCTGCTCCAGCAGGCGCTGATCGAGCAGCGGCGGAAGTTGTTGCTGACGCAGATGGCGCCGCAGCAGCAGACGCAGCAGGTCGGCAGGCTGCCGGATCTGGCTAGGCACCACCTCGTAGAGGTGGTTGAGGAGAAAGTCCTGGGTAGCGTTCGCGCCCAGCTGCCCAGGGTTCGCCCGCTGCAGGGCCTCACTCAACGCATCGAACTGGCTGGGCTCGAGCTCGGAGAGAACGTTGGGGTCGAGGCTGGGGAAGAGGCTGGGCAGGCTGAAGCTGAACTCGCGCTGGGTAGCGCGGGCCTCTGACAGGAGATCGAAAGGGAGAACGGTGCGGGCCGAGGCCTCGCCGCCGTTCACGACAACGACATGCAGTAGCTCTCCTGCCTCCCAGCGCGGCCGGCAGCGATGCTCAAACAGGTAGCGAAAGGCGACGGG
Source organism: Cyanobium sp. BA20m-p-22 (assembly GCF_024346275.1). Lineage (NCBI taxonomy): Bacteria > Bacillati > Cyanobacteriota > Cyanophyceae > Synechococcales > Prochlorococcaceae > Cyanobium > Cyanobium sp. BA20m-p-22. The sequence goes on along the minus strand of NZ_JAGQCQ010000110.1, from coordinate 3,657 downwards.
CTCCTCGTAGGCCAGCAGCTCATAGCCCCGCTCGGCAAGCACTGAGCGCAAGACCGGTTCGGCGAACAGCTGGTCGGGATCGTTGACCACTGTGAGCCGACTGGCGGTGGCGCTCTCGCTGGTGAAGCACTCCAGCACCGGCTGACGCCAACTCGCAGCGGGGTCCGGGTTTTCCATCAGGCTGAAGCGGGGGCCAGGGACATCAGCAGCAGCAGGGTCAGAGAGGGCAAGGTCTCCTGGCGCCGCTGGAACTCCTGCCGCCACTGCTGCTCCTCCTGCTGCAGCTGAGCGCGGCGGAAGTCGCGAACCTGGGGCAGACCGAGCTGCTCGATCGCACGCTGCCGCGCTGCGAAGGCCAGCTCCTGCTTGCGGCGCTCACGCTCCAGCCTCTGCTTGTGTTTGGCCTGGAGCTCATCGAATAGGGGCCTGCCTTGCTGCTGGGCTTGCTGGTGACTGCGGTCGTAGGCCTGAGCCGCCTCCACAGACGAAAGCTGTGAACCCGGAAGGAGCTGCAGCTCACCATCAAGGCTGATCAGCCGCTCCCAGATCAGGCGGGCCGTGGGCTCCAGCAGCTTGCCTTCGCTGGACAGGAACAGCGGGAGCAGGCGCTGGCTGCGGCCCTCGCTGGTCTGTACAGCCACCCGCCAGAGTGACCAGATCCCGTACACCTTGCCGGCGAGTTCTGGAAGAAGCAGGACCGGAACCGTCATCCCCGGCGCCCTGGGCGGCAAGGAGGCCGTGAGGGCCCTCAGCCTCGGTTCCTCAAGGCTGAGGTGTAGCAGCCCCGCCTCTTTGGCGCTCTGCCGGCTGAAGGTTGCCCTGAGGTCGCGGTGGCCATCGGGCCAATGCAGATCCAGGCCGCCAGCAGGGTTCGGTCGCACCTGCCCACCGGACTCGTTCTGGGTATGCAGCCAGGAGAGAGTCATGCGCTCGGTCCAGAAGGGCATCAAATGGCCGGCCACACGCTGAGCGGCCTTTGGATCGAGCTCCTCGGAGCTTGAGAGCAAGTTGGCCCCTTCATGGGCAGATAGGGCCCGGGCGCGGATCGCCTCTGCGAGCGCCGCTGCCCTCGCTTCCGCCTCTTCTGGCGTCAGAACGGCATTGACATAGAGCTGCTGGAAGTCGAGACCGTTTTCTTCCGAATCGAGCACATCGGAGAGCTTGTCTACACCGAACTCCTGCAGGATCCGCTCCAGCTTTTCCTCCAGCACCTCACGCACCCGCAGCTCGACGGTGTCTTCCAGGGCGAAGTTGAGAGCCCGCACCACGTGGGCCTGGCCGATGCGATCAACCCGACCGATGCGCTGCTCCAGCTTCATCGGATTCCATGGCAGGTCGTAGTTGATGATCACGTGGCAGAACTGCAGGTTCAGGCCCTCACCGCCGGCGTCGGTGGAGATCAGGATCTGGGCCTCATTGGCGAAGGCCCGTTGAGCGCTCTTGCGCTCTTCCAGGTTCATGGAGCCATTGAGCACCACGACCGGATAACCGCGCTGCTCCAGGACCTCCGCCAGCATCTGCTGGGTGGGCACAAACTCGGTGAACAGCAGCACCTTGAGGGCTGGGTCGTTTTCGTCCCGCTGTAGCTGCTGGATCGTGTCGAGCAGGGCCTGAGCCTTGACGTCGATCCCCCGGGCCTCACAGCGGCGGGCAGCGGAGAGCAGCAACTCCACCTCGGCCCGTTCGTTCTTGAGCTCCTTGAGGCGACTGTTCAGCAGGGTTTCGAGCTGCTCCTGGCCCTCCAGCTCGGCCCAGTCCTCGCCCACGTCTTCCCCAAACAGCGTGAGCTGGCCGGTGGGCAACTCCAACACTTGCAGGCGCCGCTCCAGGGCGGTGCGTATGGCGGCAGTGCTGGAGGTGACCAGCCGCTGCATCAGGATCATTAGGAAGCCAACGGCGGGTTGCTTGTCGCGCAGAGCCTGGTTGTAGCCCTCGCGCACGTACTCCGTGACGGCGTCGTAGAGCACCCGCTGCTCCAGCCGAGCACTGTCCCAGGCGACGGAGACGAGCTGAGTGTGGCGCGGCTGAAACAGCGGCTCCCCCTTGTCGTTAATGGCCCGACGCTTTTCGGTGCGGATCACATACGGGGCGACGTTCTCCCGGGTGACTGAACTGTCATCGGGGAGAGCGCCTGGATCGAGGAAGCAGAGCAGGCGGCGGAAAGCATCGGTCTTGCCCTGGTGTGGGGTGGCGGAGAGCAGCAGCAGGTAAGGGGAGGCCTGGGCCAGGCCCTCTCCGAGGCGGTAACGGGCCACGGTCTCACTGGAGCCACCGAGGCGGTGGGCCTCATCGATCACCACCAGATCCCAGCCGGCGTTGACCAGGTCTTCAAAGCGTTCACGGTTGTAGCGCGCTACCTGCTCTGCGCTCCAGCCGCGGCGGGAGTCCATCGGCTTGACGGAATCGAGGGTGCAGACCACCTGGTTGTGCTGCTTCCAGAGGTTCTCCTCTGGGCCGACGCCGAGCAGCTGCCGCCAGGCGGCGAAGTTGCCGGGCTGAACGAGGTGAAAGGTCTCGTTGAAGTGGGTGTCTAGCTCGCTGACCCACTGGCTGACCAGACCGGCAGGGGCCACAACGAGTACGCGCTTGGCCAGGCCGCGGACCTTGAGCTCACGAATGATAGCCCTGCCTCAATCGTTTTGCCTAGCCCCACCTCATCGGCCAGCAGGTAGCGGACACGGTCTCCCGACATAGCCCGCTGCAACGCCTGGAGCTGGTGCGGGAGGGGGATGACGGAACCCTCCAGCGGTGCGACCAGGGCGTCGTGCTCAAAGGCATCGAGGATGCGAGCGGCGGCGGCCACAAAGCTGAGCTGCTCCAGGCTGGCGGGGCTTGCCTGCTCCAGGGTCTGCAGCCGCTCGACCGGCAGACGGACCACAGCGTCCCGGCGGGACAGCCAGACCTGGGCCGTGGGGATACCCCAAAGGTCTTCCACCGCGATCACCCTGCAGGGTTCGCCGTGATCCAGGGAGTGACACCAGTCGCCAGCCGCGTAGCTCATCTAGGGAGTAGCGGCAAGACGCTGGACTGTTACTCCAGGCAGATGTCTGGATAAGTCAGACGCAGGAATGACAATGCACTGATCGACATACTGATATGGCCAGGGCACATCAATCTCCTGCTGCAGCCTCGCCTTGAGCCTTTCCGTGAGATTTGACCAAAGAGGTGGATCGACACGCAAGCTGTCAGCACCGATAACCACAATGTAGGTAATTGGCTTTTCGGTTCGGTTCATCAAGCGGAGGAAAGACCAAGAAGTTCGAGCCTTTGGAACAAGCTGGGTATGCGTCAGCTCCTTGGTCTGCATTTTTTTGACAAAGGCCTGGCGCTCACTCTCCGGGGCCTTGCTTGCCGATGGATCCTTGACCTCGATGAACAAGGTGCGTCGAGGGAGCTCGACAACAAAATCGACTGGCTGAAAGTGAACGATAGAAGGTCGACCTGGTGCATCAAAATGTTCGGCGTTCCACTCGTCTGGGAACTTAAAACTGAGCTCCTTCTCGATCAGGGTACTCATGAAATCCCCTGAAGCGATCGGGATATTTCACGGTCGTAAAGCGAAGTCATTGCTTTCGCAATGGGGCTTTCAGTCAGCATGAAGGCATCATCGTGTGACTGAATAGCAGCCCCATCGCCGCCATCTGGACGGTAAAGAGC
>NZ_JAGQCQ010000011.1:0-28022 GCF_024346275.1 Cyanobium sp. BA20m-p-22 | reverse complement strand
CCAGGGCCTGCTGGGCCACCTGCTGCAGGCGGGCATCGAGGGTGAGCTGGAGGCGCAGGTCGTCGCCGTAGAGGGAGCCTGCCGTCAGGCCGGCTGGCAGGGGGGTGCCATCGGCGCCACGGCGCATCTGCAGGGGGGTTTCGTTGCGCTTGAGCTCCCCGTCGCGGCTCTGCTCCAGCCCTGCCTGGGGCACCCGCTCCAGGTTGAGGAAGCCAACAACGTTGGCAAAGAGTTGGCCCTGGGGGTAGATGCGATGGGGATAGGGCTCCAGGTCTAGGCCGCTGATGCCGAGTTGGCGAATCCTGCCTGCGGTTTCCGGATCGAGCTCGGAGAGGAGCTTCACCCCGGTTTGGCGGCCGGCCATCGCCTCGAGCAACCCCGATTTGGGCAGGGCGAGCTCGGCTGCGAGCTTGGTTGCCACGTCATCGGCGCTGCGAACCTTCTGGGGGTCATCGCCGGGGAAGTTGAAGTAGCGGGGATGGGCCCAGAGGCTGAAACGCTGTTCGTCCAGGGCCACCAGACGGCCATTGCGATCGACGATCGTGCGGCGCTTACCGATCGGCTGGGTGGTTTGGGTCTGGATGGCGTGGGCCCGGGCCTGGAGGTTGGCCCCATCCACCACCTGCAACCAGGCGAGGCGGCCGGCCAGAGCGACCAGCCCGGCGCAGAGCAATCCGTAGACCGCCAGCAGCCGAATGACAGGCACGGGCTGGATCGCCACAACCTTTTGGCGGGAATTGCTGCGACCACGGCTGGGTCCGGGGCGGCGACTGGCCGTCATCAGTAGCCCGGACGAATCTGGCTCAAGGTACCCATGCCGATCTGAAGACTGCCCAACAGCTCAGTGGGATTGGCAGGCCTGGGGGTGTGGGGAGCGGCAAGATAGATGAGCTTCTCGCTGCTGGTGGGCACCAGCAAACCTGGTTTTTTCAGGGCACCCAGGTGGTGCTGCTCCAATAGGGCCGCCGATTCCTGCATTCTGTGGGCCAACATCTGGGAAGCTTCCAGCTGCTGATAGCTCTCGCCCCAATGGTTCTGCCAGTGAAGGGTGAGACCACTCATGGCCAGCATGCAGATGCCCAGCCCCAGGAGGGTGCCATCGGTGGCCCGATGGAGATTGGCCATCCAGGGGGCCCGCCGGTCGAGCTTGCGACCTGAGAGCGAACCCTTGAGCAGCTCGAGGGTTCCGCCCTGGAGACCAGCTCTGCTGGAAGCCTGCCGGGGCAATAGGGAGGCAACCAAGAGAACGGACCGGACTCCCCGGGATTGAACCACCCAGAGCAGCTGCAGGCAAGGGCCAGACGCAGCTCAGCCAGCCAGCAGGAGCAGGTTGGCAAAGGTGAGCCCGTTCCAGAGGCCATGCATCAACACGCTCGCCGCTAGCCGGCCACTCTGGAGTCGCAGCCAGCCCAGGCCCAAGCCCAGCACGAACAGCGGTGGCAACTCCCCCAGGCTCAGGTGGGCAATCCCAAACACAAGGGCGCTGATCAGCACCGCCGCGAAACCACCCCAGCGCTCGGCCAGCACCGGCAGCAGCACCCCGCGAAACAGGGTTTCTTCAAACAGGGGGGCCAGCACCATGGCCGTGAGGGCAAAGCAGAGCAGGGCAAGGGGATTGGCGCTGTTGAGCACCAGCTCCAACAGGGGATTGCTGCCGCCTGGATCGCCCACCAACCTCTCCAGCAGCCAGCTCACCAAAGCCACGAGGGGAAGCACCATCAACAGCTGGGCCAGCGCCCGCCGTAGGGCCGAGCCCAGGGGGCGCCAGTGCCACTGGAGCCAGCCACCGGCAGGCGGTTGGCCGTGGGGCCTCAACTGGGACCACAACAACAGCAGGGGGGCCGCCATCAGGCCGAGATAGAGGGCAATTACCAACAGCCCCTGCTGCAGGGCAGGCTCCGCCGCCAGGGGGCTCAACAGCCCCTGCAGCAGCGGAACCAGCAGGAGAGGTACCACCAGCTCCCCCAGCACCACGAAACCTCCCGCAATCAGCAGGGTGGCCTGGGCCAGGCTGAGCGGTGGGGCCTGCAGGGGAGGGTTTCCAACAAAACTGCCAACACCACTGCCACCCCCCTTGCCCTTGCCCAGCCAGCGCCTTGCCAGCTCACGCAGGAGCAGGGCAGTGCCCACCAGCATCAGCACCACGGGGGCGAGGGTTGTGCCGAGCAGGCGCCAGATCGCGGCCTGTTGGGCTGGGACATCCACACAGCTGGGGCCTGCTCCCCCCAGGGCCTGGCAGACCAGCTGCCTGGTCAGGGGAGAGTCCCGCCACCCCTCCAGCAACTGGTCCACCTGGCCGGCTACCGGGGCCCCTTGGGCAGCGGGGGCCCGCAGCAGCTGCAGCAGGCGGCGCTGCTCGGGCGGCACCTGCTGGTCCAAGTTCTGCAGACGCTCACTCGCCTGGCCCGGCTCGCCAGCCTTGAGCTGCAGCAAAGCCAGTTGCAGCTGCTGGGCTGGCGCCGGTGGCAGGGACCTATCCGCCAGCTGCTTCTCCAACCCCAGCCGTAGGGCCTCAAGGGGATGCTCGCCCGCCAGGGCACGCCCCAGGCTGGGGGGCAGGCCGGGCGCGGCCAGGGCCGCCAACTCCTGCTGGCGCAACTCCAGGTCATTGCCAACCGAAGGCCGCTGCAAGCTGTCCACCAATCCGCTCAGCCAGAGCAGGCCACTGAGCACAAGGCTGATCAGGGCCAATCCGGTGGTCCACCCCGTGCTCCGGCTGGGTCGAGGGGTGGGATTGGCGTTCAACCGCAGGCCCTCCAGGGCTTACTCGAACTTCAATTCTGGACTGCCCCCTTCCCATACGATGGGTATGAGCAGCCTCCAGCCAATGTCCCTTCGGATTGTGTTGGTGCGCCATGGCCTCAGCAGTTTCAACCTGGAGCACCGGATCCAGGGGCGAGACGACCTCTCCAACCTGACCGGAATCGGCCAGAGTCAGGCCCGGGCCTGCGGGGCGGCCCTGGGGGATCTGGTTTTCGAAGCCGTCTACAGCTCCCCGCTGAGACGGGCCGCCGACACCACCAGGTTGCTGCTGGCCGAACAGGGCCAGGGCCTGCAGGCGGAATTTGATGAGGGGCTACTGGAAATCGACCTGGCCCCCTGGAGCGGTCTGCTGCGCCAGGAGCTGCGGGAGCGGTTTGCCGACCAGGAGCTCCAGTGGCGCCAGGCCCCGGAAAGGCTCGAATTGCAGCGGGCTGATGGCAGCACCTACCGGCCCCTGCCGGAACTGATGCGACAGGCAGATCAATTCCGCCGCCAGCTGCTTGAGCGGCACGCCGCAGCCATCAACAACGACCAGGATCCACCCCACACCGTGCTGGTGGTGGCCCATAACGCCATCCTGCGCTGCCTGCTGTTGGCCCTGCTGGACCTGCCCATCTCCGGTTTTCGCCGGCTGCGGGTCGACAACTGTTCCATCTCCGTACTGAACGTGGGCAGGAGCAACGTGGGCAGGAGCGGGGTGCAGGTGGAGCTGGTCAATGGGCTGGCCCACCTGGGCGAGCCCCTGCCCATCAAGGGCGATGGGGCACGGCTGTTGCTGGTGCGCCACGGCGAAACCGACTGGAACCGCGAAGGCCGCTTCCAGGGCCAGATTGATATACCCCTCAATGCCACCGGCCGCTGCCAAGCGGAGGCGGCGGGTCGCTTTCTGGCTCCGGTGACGATCAACCGGGCATACACCAGTTGCATGGCCAGGCCCCGCCAAACGGCCGAGGCGATCCTGGCCTCCCACCCCGGGGTACCTCTCACCAGCAGCGCCGGCCTGGTGGAGATCGGCCACGGCCTCTGGGAGGGCAGGTTGGAGCAGGACATCGCCGCAGGTTGGCCCGAGTTGCTGGCCAACTGGAAGCGAGCCCCCCACACCGTGCAGATGCCAGAAGGGGAAACCCTGCAGGAGGTATCGGAGCGCTCGCTGGGCACCTGGCAGCGCATCGCCGCCAGCCTCGACAGCAGCGAGACGGCGCTGGTGGTCGCCCATGACGCCGTCAACAAGACCATCCTCTGCGACCTGCTGGGCCTGGGACCGGCCGACATCTGGGCGATCAAACAGGGCAATGGCGGCGTCAGCGTGATCGACTACCCCGAAGGCGCCGCAGGGCGACCGGTGGTGGCCGCCCTGAACCTCACCCAGCATCTCGGCGGCGTATTGGATCGCACCGCCGCAGGGGCCCTGTGAAGCCTTGACCCCCCCCCTCTGGCTGCACCAGGTTGAACTGCTGGCCGGTCCGCACCAATCGGCCACCAGCTGCGACGCCCTGATTGCCCCTGATGGCAGCCTGCTCGCCTGGGGCGAGGGGGCGACCCAGCAGGCCCAGGCCCTTGGCCTTGCCGCCAGGCTCGCCAAGGGTTGGTTGCTGGCGCCGCTGCTGGTGGATCCCCACAGCGTGCTGGAGCAGGCCAGCGGCGGCCGAGCGGAAGATCTGGCCAGCCTGGCCGGGGCCGCTGCTGCCGGGGGATACGGCACCGTCGCCCTCCTCCCCTGGGCCAGCCCCTGGCGGGACCAACCGGAAAAGCTCGGGCTCAGCTGGCCGGCACCGATGCAGCTGGAGCTATGGGGCAGCTTCAGCATCGGGGGAGCCGATCAGGAGCTCGCTCCCCATGGCGACCAACTTGCCGCTGGAGCCATTGGCCTGGCGGGCACTGACCAGGTACCGCCCCTGGCCCTGATGGAGCGGGGCCTGCTGCTGGGGGAGATGGGCCGGAGTCCGGTTCTGCTGGCACCCCGCGATGCCGGCCTCAGCGGCGGCGGCTTCGTGCGCGAAGGCGTGGAGACATTGCGGGCCGGCTGGCCCCCCGATCCTGTGCTGAGCGAGACCCTACCCCTGCAGAGCCTGCTCAGCCTGGCGGAGCTGCGGCCCGAAGCCCGCCTGGCCCTGATGAACCTGGCCACCGCCGCGGGGGTAGGGCTGCTGCGCCAGGCGCCTCGGCGCCCCATGGCCACCGTGGGTTGGTGGCACCTGCTGGCCGACAGCGGCAACCTCGATCCCAGCGCCGAGGGCTGGCGGCTGTGCCCCTCCCTGGGCGCCCCCAGGGACCGGGAAGCCCTGATCACGGCCCTGGCCGATGGCGTGCTCACCGCAGTGGCAGTCCATCACCTGCCCCTCGATGCGGAGGAGATCCTGCTCCCCCTCGACCAGCGCCGGGCCGGCCTGGCCGGCCATGGGGGCCGCCATGGCCTGGTGCTGCCCCTGCTCTGGGCTGAACTGGTGGGCCGGCGCAGCTGGCCGGTGCAGCGGCTCTGGCAAGCCCTCAGCTGGGGCGGCTCCGAGCTGCTGGGGCGGGAGCCGGAGCAGCTCGGAGCCGGGTCCCGTCGCTGGCTGCTGTTCGACCCCAACTATGGCTGGAGCTGGGATCGACAGGGGTGCCCGTCACGGGCAGCAAACCATCCCCTGGGGGGCAAGCAGCTGGTGGGTGGGATAAGGGCTAGCGGCCTGATCCCGGCTGCCCAGTGGACTATTTGACTCCCAGGGAGCCGGTCTGGTTGAAGGGGTAGAAGCGCCAGAAGGCCCGACCGATGATTTCTTTCTGGGGCAAAAAGGCCCCACCGGGCCAGAAACGGCCATCCCAGCTGTTGGCCCGGTTGTCCCCCAGGGTCAGTACATGGCCAGGGGGAACCACCGCATTGAGGGTGCGGCATGGCCCCATGCCCTGGCTATCCACAGGGCAGTCGTTCTGCACATAGGGCTCGGCCAGGCGCACCCCATTGATGAAAACATGGCCCCTGGGGTCCACACTGACCCGCTCGCCAGGCAGGGCTACCACCCGCTTGATGTAGGCATCACAGGCCGGGTTAGCCACCCCAGGCAGGCTGCCGACCAAGGGCAGGTTGACCACCAGACAGCTAAGGGGATTAGGGCTGGCCCCTGCCGAAAGCACCGGATCGAAGTGGTGGGGTGAGTGGAACACCACGATCTCGCCACGGCGGGGAGCCCGCTGGCGATAGGTGAGCTTTTCCACCAGCAGCCGGTCCTGGATCTGCAGCCCAGGCAACATCGAACCGGAGGGGATGTAGCGGGCCTCCACCAGAAATTGGCGGATGCCCAGGGCCACCGCCAGGGTGATGGCCACACTGCGCCAGAAGGCCCACGGGCTCTCCTGGGGGCTGGCGAGAGCGCCAGGCTGGGTGTTCGGTTTGGGGTTGTCGTGAATCAAGACTTGCGATCTGCCAGGGTGCAGGCCCAGCTGGCTAGACACGGCAGATTAGGCACACCCTCCCCTTCGCCAAGGCCCATGTCGCCGCCCCGTTGGCAATCCAACTCCACGGCCTCACCCGGCGGCTGGGGGCAGGGCTGGGACCGCTTCGTGGCGGTGTGGGCCAGCCTCAACCTGGTCTGGGTTGCCTTTGACATCACCTACCTGCCGCTGCGCACCTTCTGGCTGCAGCGCAACCTCTATCCGATCCCCTCGGTGCCGCTGGTGGTGCCCCTCACGGTGATCCCGGACGTGACGCCCCTTGTCGATCCGATCAAGGGCATCGAACCCCACCGCGAAACCCAGGCCTACATCGAGCAATTCCGGCGCCTGGATGCGGCCCTGCTGGCCCTGCCCGCCGGCCAGCGGCCCCAGGCCGCCCAGGTGGCGCTGCTGAACCGCCAGGTTCAGCTCACCGTCCAGATGGTCGACAGCAATCCTTTCCAGGCTTCTGGAGCCACCGGCACCCTCGAAAAGATCATAAATCGCCTGCGCCAGCGGGCTGATCTGGATTCCGCCCGCCAGGCCTCCGGCCTGCTACTAAGCCCGGACTGGATCCAGGCCAAGGATTGGAACAGCGAGCGGCGCTTCTGGAACGACCAGATCCTGCCCCTGGTGGCCACCAACTACTGGCGATCGATCGACGAAAACGGACGCCCCACTGACCATTTCTGGCGGATCGACCTGCTGCTGTTCCAGAGCGTCTTTGGCCTGGACATCCTGCTGCGCCTGATCCGAATGCGGCGCCGATTGCCCGGGCTGAGCTGGGGCGACGCCCTGCTGCGGCGCTGGAGCGACCTGCCCCTGCTGCTGCCCTTCTGGCGTTGGCTGCGGCTGATGCCCGTGCTGGAGCGACTGCAGACCTCAGGCCTGGTCAACTTTGAGCCGCTGCGGGCCGTGGTGAGCCGGGGGGTGGTGGCCCTGCTGGCGGTGGAACTGTTTGAGGTGCTGTCGTTGCAGATTCTCGATGGAACCCAGGGCCTGATCCGCTCGCGCCGCTGGCCCCAAAGGCTGCGGGCCCTGCGCAGCCACCAAAGTGTGGCCAGCAGGGATGAGCGTGCCCTGGTGGAGCTGGTGCGCATCTGGGCACCCCTGTTGCTCAGCCGAGTCGCGCCCCGACTCGCCCCCGAACTGCAGGGCCTGCTGGGCTACAGCCTGCGGCAAAGCCTGGATCGCACCGTGGTGCCGCCGCCGCTGCGGCAACTGCAGCCGCTGCTGCAGGTGGAAAGCGGCATCAGCCGCCAGCTGGCGGGAGGCATGGTCGAAAGCCTGCTCGAGCTCTCGCGCAGCACGGGCAACCGACTTGGTCGCCGCGACGATGTGCAGCTGGATCTGCTCCAGCGTTTCATCGACCGCTTCTGGGATGAACTGGCCGCTGCCCTGGAGAGTGGTTCGGCCCTCGAGCGCTCCCAGGAGCTCCTCTGTGCCCTGATCGATGGCGCCAAGGGCACCTACCTCAGCCAGATCAACAGGGCCGGCATAGAAGCCCTGATCCAGGAGCTCGATCAGCTGATCACTGCTCCTAGCCAACAAGCACCACCTAGCCAATCAAAACCGCTTAACCGCCCAAAGCCTCCTGCCACTCCTGCTCCTTGAAGCCCGTCAGGATTGCACCGCCGCTGGTAATCAGGAACGGTCGCTTAATCAGCTTGCCATCGGCGGCCAGTGCCGCCAGAGCGCTCCGATCATCCAGCGCCTGCACGGTGGCGGAGCCCAGGGCGCGGTAGCTCTGGCCACTGGTGTTGAACAGGCGCTTGCGGCCCAGTTGGGCCAACGCCAGCTCCAGCTCGGCCAGGCTCGGGGAAGTCTGGGTGATGTCGAGCATCTGGGCATGGAGATCCCGGGCGGCGAGCCACTGGAGGGCCTTGCGGCAGGTGCTGCAGCCCGAATAGCCGTAGAACTTCATCCTTGCCGGCCCAGGGGCTTCAGGGAGCTCGAAAGCGGATTACTTGCGGCCAATCAGAGACTTGAGAGCCCCGACCAGGCTGTTGGAACCCTGGCCCACGGCGTTGCTGGGCCGGGTGCGAACGGTGACGTCACCGTTGACACTGGTGCGGCAGCTGAGGCGGAAATTGGCGGGGCGATCGGCCAGGTAGACCTCCTCCACATCGCTGCGGGGGGAGAGGTTCTGCATGCCCTCAACCACTTCCATCACGCAGGTTCCGCATTGGCCCAGGCCGCCGCAGTTGTTGACATTGTTCAGCCCCTTGTAGGGATTGATGCCCGCATCCAGGGCAGCCTTGCGCAGGTTTGCTCCCTCGATGCAACCGACCTGCTGGCCTTCCTGTTCAAAACGGATGGTGGGCACGGTCGGGCTGGGGGAATGGGCGCCGCCCAACTTAAGCCACGCCCGTCCCCCTGCCTAGCATTAGATCCCCCGACTTCAAGCCGTGTCAGCTCCCATCGGCTACGACCTGATCGTGCAGCAGCTGATTCCTGGCTACGCCAGCCTGGCCCGACTGGCGGTGGCCCTGCTGGCAGCCTCCCCCTTGGCTGGCCGCCAGGGGGCTGCGGTGCTGGTCGCCGGATGCGGCACCGGGGCCGAGCTGGTTGAGGCCCGGGCCCAGCGGCCCGACTGGCGACTGACGGCCATTGACCCCTCTGCTGAAATGCTTGCCGCGGCCCGCCAGCGGCTGGGCGCGGAGGGCATCAGCTGGCGCCAGAGCAGCGTGGAGGATCTCCAGGCGGATGGCTGCTTTGCCGGAGCGCTCTCGGTGCTGGTGCTGCAGTCGCTGCCCGATGACGGGGCGAAACTGGCCTTCCTCGCCGCCCTGGCCCGCAGCCTTGAACCCGGCGGCCAACTGGTGCTGGTGGACCTGATGGCGCCGGAGCGATCCGCCCTGCAGAGTCAGGTGGGAGAGGCCTGGCTGGGCTTCCAGCGCGCCAGCGGTCTCGAGGCCGATCCGGAGGTGCTCGAACCCCTTACCCAGGGGCTCCACCCCATTGGCGAAGCCCGACTCAACTCCCTTGTCAATGCCGCCGGCTTCAGTGATCCGGCCAAGATTTTTCAGGCCCTGGGCTATGAGGGCTTTCTGCTGCAACGAACCCCCTGAAGGCGACGAGTCAGTGGGGTTGCCAAAGTCCAGCGCTCAGGGATCGGGAACCTGGGTCAAAGCTGAATCCGTTGGCACCAGCAGGGTCGCGGACCGTCCACCCACAACGGTGGCAATGGGGACTACCGCGGTAACCAAGGCAATCAAGGTGCCCAGGAGAAGGGGGAGAAGGGCCTGCTGGCCTGGACTGTAAGGATCCTCAGGCTGATCGGCTACTGACTCTGAATCAATCGATTGGCGATCGGTCAATTCTTGATCGCCGGCCTGGGATTCTCGGGGAACAACATCCATGGGGTAGGAGCGGACTCCATAGCCCAGTCCCTAATCGTTAATAACTAATTTCAATCCTGACACCTTTTGCGAGCAACTGCCAAAACTCCCCTTCAAAACACTCCTTGCCCCCTGACGGCTCAGGCAGCCGGGCGGGCGCCATGGTCGAGCTGGTCGCGGCGGGCACTGAGGTCAACGGCAGTGCGTCCATCGAGATGGTCGAGATGGTCAAGCCGTGAGCGGATGGTCCGCAGCTCCTCAAGGATGGCGCCCAGTAACTCCTGGGTGGCCGTGGAGGGGGAGTTCAGCACCTCAACGGTCACCTCTTTGATACGCAACACGTCCCGGGCGAAGCGGGCCACCTCGTTGGGGTGAAACATCAGGGGATCTTTCTGATCGGTCCTGTACTCAGGATTGAGCTTGCGCGGATTGAAGGGTGGGTTGAGATTGCGGGGGTCGGTGTTGGTATAGCGGTATACCGATGCCCGGGAACGGTTCAGGGCCTTCTGCACCTCATCGATCCCAATCAGACCCTCGCTCACCTCTGGGGCAGAGAAGGGAACAGCTTCCCGATCGGTTGGCTCGCCTGGACCGGAGCCGAACCTGCTGGGATCAGAATCCCTAACAGAACCCGTAAAAGCGGCGGCCCCATTGGTGCCTGCTCCGCTTTCGGCTCCAGCTTCAGCTCTGGGGTGGGAAGGCATGGGACCTCTAGGGCGCAGACCGAGACGGTTGGGAACCTAGCAGGGGTTTCCGGGACCCCCTCCCCCGGTGGCCACCCAGGCAATTGTGTGGCCAGGCAAGGCCTGGTGATAGGTTCCGCCCTCCCCCGAACCACCTGGCCATGCGCGTCTCCCGCCTGATGCTGGTGACGTTGCGCGATGACCCGGCGGAAGCCGAGATCCCCTCGCACAAGTTGTTGCTGCGGGCCGGTTACATCCGACGCATGGGCCCAGGGCTCTACGCCTACCTGCCCCTGATGTGGCGCGTGCTGCAGAAGGTTTCAAAGGTTGTGCGTGAGGAGATGGACGCGACCGGGGCGCTGGAAACCCTGCTGCCCCAGCTGCATCCTGCGGAGCTCTGGCAGCGCAGTGGCCGCTGGGCGGGCTACACCGCAGGCGAGGGGATCATGTTTCACCTCCAAGACCGCCAGGGCCGATCCCTGGGGCTGGGACCCACCCATGAGGAGGTCGTGACGGAGCTGGCTGGGGACTTGTTGAGGTCCTATCGACAGTTACCGGTGAATCTGTATCAGATTCAAACCAAGTTCCGCGATGAAATCCGCCCCCGCTTCGGGCTCATGCGGGGGCGGGAATTCATCATGAAAGATGCCTACTCCTTCCATGCTGATGAGGAGTGCCTGCGGCAGAGCTATGCGGAGATGGACCGGGCCTACCGCCGCATCTTTGCCCGCTGCGGCCTGCGGACCGTGGCAGTGGAAGCGGACAGCGGGGCGATCGGTGGCTCCGCCAGCCAGGAATTCATGGTCACTGCCGAGGCGGGCGAAGACCTGATCCTGGCCAGCGGCGATGGGCGCTATGCCGCCAATCAGGAACGGGCCATCTCCCTTGCGACAGAAGCAGTTGCCCTGCCGCAAGGGACCAGGGCCGCCGGCCTGGGCGAGGCCCTGGCCACCCCTGGGCAAAGCAGCATCGAAGGCCTGTGCAAGGCCCATGGCTTCGATTCCAGCCAAATCCTGAAGGTGCTGCTGCTGCTGGCCCGCTTCGAGGACGGCCACCAGCAGCCCCTGCTGGTGAGCCTGCGGGGAGATCAGCAACTCAACGATGTGAAATTGGCCAATGCGGTGTCGGCACGCTGCTCAGCCGCCCATGGCGCCCTGCTCGAGATCGCCCCGCTCAGCGCCGAGGCCTCCAGCAAGGAGGGGCTCGGCCCGATTCCCTTCGGCTACCTGGGGCCCCAGCTCGAGGATGGCCTGCTGGATGGGGCCCGCACCTGGGCAAGGACATTCCTGCGGCTCGCCGACAGCAGCGCCACTGGGTTGGAGGCCTTTGTCTGCGGGGCCAACCGGATAGATACCCACCTAGTAGGTGCCGCCTGGGGATCCCTGTGTCCCTCCCCGGAGGCCCTGGACCTCCGCGCCGCCCAGCCGGGCGACCGCTGCCAGCACGACCCCAGCCAGCGCCTGGAGGCGAGCCGGGGCATCGAGGTGGGACACATCTTCCAACTGGGCCGCAAGTACTCCGAAGCCCTAGGCGCCCGCTTCACCAACGGCTCCGGAGCCGAGGAGGCCCTGTGGATGGGCTGCTACGGCATCGGCGTCTCCCGACTGGCCCAGGCAGCCGTGGAACAGCTCCACGACGGGAAGGGCATCTGCTGGCCCCCATCGATCGCTCCCTATGAGGTGATCGTGGTGGTGGCCAATGGGGCCGAAGCCAGCCAACGGGAGCTGGGGGAACTGCTTTACAGCCAACTTCAGGCCAGCGGCGTCGAGGTGTTGCTGGACGACCGCGACGAACGGGCCGGGGTGAAGTTCAAGGACGCGGATCTGATCGGTATCCCCTGGCGGGTTGTGGTGGGCCGAGCCGCGGCGGCGGGCCTGGTGGAGCTGGTGGAGCGCTGCAGCGGCCACCAGCAGGAACTGGCGGCCACCGCCCTGCTGGAAACCCTCCTGCCCAGCCTGGAGCGCGGCAGGCAGGGGCTGGCGCCCTGAGGGTTCGGCGCCTGGGGTGGCTTCTAGGATCAGATCACCCGAATCAATCCCATGGCCGGTATGTTCTCCCCCTTCCGCCAGCGGTTGAGGCTGCTGATTTCCCGCCTGGCGATTCTGCTGGTGCTCTGCCTGAGCCTGGGGCTCACGGCCTGCAGCACTGCCAGCACCGGCATCACAGGCAACTACGTGGAGGACACCGTCGCAGTGGCCGACAGTCTGCTGGCCACCATCGCGCTGGCGGCAGAGGATCCCGCCAGGGGCGAGGCCGAAACCCAGGCCCGCAGCCTGAGCAGCGGCTACGTGGCCCGCTACCGGCCCCGTGGTGACGTCAATGGGCTGGCCTCATTCACCACCATGCAGACAGCCATCAACTCCCTGGCCGGCCACTACACCAACTACCCGAATCGCCCCTTGCCCGATGCCCTCAAGGAGCGGCTCACCAAGGAGTTGAACAAGGCGGAAATCTCTGTTGCTCGAGGCGCCTGAGCTGCCCTCCAGGGACCGGCATCTTTGACGAACGGTCCCTTGATCTGAGAGGCTCTATCTTTGTGCTCAACAGCGGCCAGCGGCCGCCGTGTCCTTGGCCAACGTCGTCGTCATCGGAGCGCAGTGGGGCGACGAGGGCAAGGGCAAGATCACCGATCTGCTGAGCCGCTCCGCCGATGTGGTGGTGCGTTACCAGGGCGGTGTCAATGCCGGCCACACGATCGTCGTAGACGGCATCGTGCTCAAGCTGCACCTGATTCCCTCGGGCATCCTCTACCCCGACACCATCTGCCTGATCGGCTCGGGCACGGTGGTGGACCCCAAGGTGATGCTCGGTGAGCTCGACATGCTCGCCGGCCATGGCATCGATGTGTCGGGGCTGAAACTGGCCTCGACGGCCCACGTCACCATGCCCTACCACCGCCTGCTGGATCTGGCGATGGAAGAGCGCCGTGGCGACCGCCGCATCGGCACCACCGGCCGGGGCATCGGCCCCACCTACGCGGATAAGTCAGAACGCAACGGCATCCGCATTCTCGACATCCTCGATGGGGCCCGCCTGCGCCAGCGGCTGGCTGGCCCGCTGGCGGAGAAGAACGAAATCCTGCAGAAGCTCTACGGGCTCGAACCGCTTGACTTCGAGGCCATGGTGGCCGAGTACGTCGGCTATGGCGAGCGTCTGGCCCCCCACGTGGTCGACTGCACCCGCACCATCCACCAGGCAGCCCGCGCCCGCCAGAACATCCTGTTTGAGGGAGCCCAGGGCACCCTGCTGGACCTGGACCACGGCACCTATCCCTATGTCACCTCCTCCAATCCGGTGAGCGGGGGGGCCTGCATCGGCGCCGGCGTCGGCCCCACCCTGATCGACCGGGTGATCGGCGTGGCCAAGGCTTACACCACCCGGGTGGGCGAAGGCCCCTTCCCCACCGAGCTCGACGGCAGCCTCAACGACCACCTCTGCGACCGCGGCTGCGAGTTCGGCACCACCACGGGGCGGCGGCGCCGCTGCGGCTGGTTTGACGGTGTGATCGGGCGCTATGCAGTTGAGGTGAATGGTCTCGACTGCCTGGCGATCACCAAGCTCGACGTGCTGGATGAACTCGATGAGATCCAGGTGTGTGTCGCCTATGACCTCGACGGCGAGCGGATTGATTACTTCCCCAGCAGCTCGGAGGATTTCGCCCGCTGCAAGCCCATTTTCGAAACCCTGCCCGGCTGGCAAACCTCCACAGCCCACTGCCGCAGCCTCGATGAGCTGCCCCCAACGGCGATGAGTTATCTGCGCTTCCTGGCCGACCTGATGGAGGTGCCCATCGCCATAGTCTCCCTGGGGGCCAGCCGGGACCAGACCATCGTGGTAGAAGATCCAATCCACGGCCCCAAACGCGCCCTGCTGAGTAACTGAAATGGAAAAGTGCTTCGACGTTGTCGGCATCGGCAACGCCATCGTGGATGTGCTGGTTCAGGCCGATGACCGCTTCCTTGAGGACCATGACCTGACCAAGGGCACGATGGCCCTGGTCGATGAACATCAGGCGGAGCGCCTCTACGCCAGCGTGGGCCCTGGCCTGGAGACCTCCGGCGGTTCAGCCGCCAACACCCTGGCAGGGGTGGCCCAGCTGGGCGGCAGGGCCGGCTTCATCGGCCGGGTGCGCGACGACCAGCTCGGCGGCATCTTTGCCCACGACATCCGCTCGGTGGGGGCCCGTTTCGAGACCCCGGCCGCCACGGAGGGCCCCTCCACCGCCCGCTGCCTGATCCTGGTGACCCCCGATGCCCAGCGCACCATGTGCACCTACCTGGGGGCATCGGTGGGCCTGGATCCGGCCGACCTCGATCTGGAGATGGTGGCCCAGGCCAAACTCCTCTATCTCGAGGGCTACCTGTGGGACAGCGACGAGGCCAAGGCGGCCTTCATCGCCGCGGCCGAAATGGCTCGCGCCCATGGCGGTGAGGTGGCCCTGAGCCTCTCCGATGCCTTCTGCGTCGAGCGCCACCGCGACAGCTTCCAGGAGCTGGTCGATGGCCACGTCGACATCCTGTTTGCCAACGAAATGGAGATCACGGCCCTCTACAAGGCCAACAGCTTTGAAGAGGCCGCCGACCAGGTGCGGGGCCGCTGCAAGCTGGCAGCCCTCACCCGCAGCGAGCAGGGTTCCCTGATCCTGAATGGATCCAGCACCCACCAGGTGGAGCCCTACAGCCTTGGCCCCCTGGTGGACACCACCGGTGCCGGCGACCTCTACGCCGCCGGCTTCCTGCACGCCTATACCCAGGGGCAGGAGATCGCAGCCTGCGGCCGCCTGGGCTCCCTCTGTGCCGGCCAGGTGGTGACCCAGCTCGGTCCCCGTCCCCAGGGCTCCCTCAGGGAGCTGGTGGCCCAGCATCTGGGCTGAGGGCGGCGTCCGTCATGGGCTGGAGGGCTTCCACCCAGCCAGTGTGGCCAGCAGCGCCTCCGCATCGAGGCCCTCCACCCCGGCCTGCTCCTGGGGCCGGCGCAGCAGCAGCAGGCCCAGCCCCTCGCTGCGGCAAATCCGGCGCCAGAGCTGCTCGGTGGGGCCACCGGACTGGCGCGCCAGCACGGTGGTGATGCGCCAGCGACGCACCAGGGCCCGCTCCACTGCCAGATCCGAACCCGGCCGCAGGCAGGCGACCCGATCGGGCTCCAGACCCGCAGCCATGGCCTGTTGCAGCGAGTTGGCTGTGGGCAACAAGCGGGCGTAGTGGCGGGCACCGCGGCTCTGCGCCATGGCCACTGCCAGCTGGCGGGCGCCGATGGCCAGCAGCAGGTTCTGACCCGCCAGGGGCACAGCCTGCAGATCCTCCAGTGCCGGGAGCAGGGTGGCCGGGCCCGCCAGGGCCGGGCGCAGCAGGCGCAACAGGCGCTGTTGCTGGCGGCCACAGACCGCCGCCAGATCGCGGCTCACCTGGCAGGCAAAGGGATGGCTGGCATCGACCACCACCGCATAGGGATGGCCAGCGGCCCGGGCAGCGGCCAGTTCGGCCCCAACTCCGGCCTCACCCGCTATGGCCCCGACCTGGATGGTCAGATCGTCGGAGGCTGAATAGGCCAGAGCCGCCGCCGGTGTGACCACACTCACCGTCAGCTGCCAGCCCATGGCAAGCAGCTGCTGGGCCAGCACGGGCCCCTCGCCGGTGCCGGAAAGCAACCAGAGCCGCCTGGATTCCTGGTGCATTTCAGCTCTGTGCATCAGGATGGTTTCCAGCCAATGGTTGTCTGGGAGTGAATCACTGTCTGCTTGAAGTCGAGGTGCTCGAAGCGCCTCAGGTGCGCTACACCCAGGACAACCAGACGCCGGTGGCGGAGATGGCCGTGCAGATGGACGGCCTGCGGCCCGACGATCCCCCTGCCCAACTGAAGGTAGTGGGCTGGGGAAACCTGGCCCAGGAGCTCCAGAACAGGGTGCAGGTGGGCCAGCGCCTGATGCTGGAAGGCCGCCTGCGCATGAACACCGTCACCCGCCCGGACGGGGTAAAGGAAAAACGGGCTGAATTCACCCTGGCCAGGCTCCATGCCATTGGAGCTGGCGCCGCAGCAGCCCCCTCCTCCTCCTTCCCCGCCCCCGCTTCCTCCTCCGGCCCAGGCCCTGGCACCGCCCCTACGGCGAGCCGGGCCCCAGCTCGCGCCCCAACCCCTGCAGCACCAGTGCCCCAGCCAGCCAGCCAGGCGCCCACCTGGAACACCTCTCCGCTGGTATCAGACCTTCCCGAAGAAGACGACATTCCTTTCTGAGTCAAAGCTGCCTGTCACCGCTCCCTTCCCTTTCCCTGAGCTGGTCCAGCAACTGGCCCAGCTCCCGCTCCAGGGCCGCCAGATCAAGCCGCCATTGCGGCCAGCGGCCAGCATCGATCTGGCGCAGCAACCAAAGCCGGTCAGCCCTGAGGTCTTCGATCAATTGGGCCGTGCCGGGCTCATGAGCCATGGGGGATACGGGAAGATGGCTGGATGCAAGCCATTCTCTCCCCAGGCAGCCTGGTGACCATTGCTGGCGCCGTGCTCACGGTGATCGGCACAATCGCCTACGCCACCGACATCCCCAATCTGAGCCTACCCACGATCTTCTACGGGATCCCGATCCTGTTGGGTGGCCTGGCCCTGAAATCCTCAGAGCTGCCTCCTCCCGAGCGGCTCACCCCGGCAAGCCGGTTCAAGCAGCTGCGCGAGCAGGCCGCAAGCGAGCCCCTGCGCAAGCTGCTGGCCGACGTGGATCGCTGGCGCTACGGCCAGAAAGCCCACCTCGAGAGCTCCCTGGAGGCGCTCAAGCTCTGGGATGAGGAGGCCCCACCCCAGCTGCTCAGTGTGGAGGAGCTCGACTGTGGCGGCCACTACGGCCTCCGCCTTCGCTTCCGCTGCGCCGGAGTCCCCCTGGAGCGCTGGCAGGCCCGGCGTGAGCGCCTCAGCCGCTTCTTCGGGCCAGGGCTGAGCGCCGAGATCCAGGCTGGGCGCCAGGGCGAATTCAGCCTGGCCCTGGTGCCCCAAGCCGGGGCGAGCGAACAAACCACCTAGAGCTCCGAACCCTTGATCAGCAACCAGGACACCCTGAGGGTGTCGGTCCTCAGTGAGGCCCTCCCCTACATCCAACGCTTTGCCGGCCGCCGGGTGGTGGTCAAGTACGGCGGCGCCGCCATGGTGCGTGAAGAGCTGCGCGACGCCGTCTACCGCGATCTGGTGCTGCTGGCATCGGTGGGCGTCCAGCCGGTGGTGGTCCATGGCGGCGGCCCAGAGATAAACGAGTGGCTCACCCGGCTCAACATCGAGCCGATCTTTCGCAATGGGTTGCGGGTCACCACCCCGGAAACCATGGACGTGGTGGAGATGGTGCTGGCGGGCCGGGTCAACAAGCACATCGTCAATGGCCTCAACCGGGTCGGCGGCAAAGCCGTGGGACTGTGCGGCAGCGATGGTTCCCTAGTGCGGGCCCGCACCTACGCCGAGGGGATTAACGGCTTGGTGGGGGAGGTGGCAGCTGTCGACCCCTCCGTGCTCTTCCCCCTGCTCGATGCCGGCTACATCCCGGTGATCTCAAGTGTGGCTGCCGATGGCGAGGGCCAGGCCCACAACATCAACGCGGATACGGTGGCCGGCGAACTGGCGGCGGCCCTCCAGGCCGAAAAGTTGATCTTGCTCACCGACACGGCCGGGATCCTGCGGGATCGTTCGGACCCGAGCTCCCTAATCCGCCAACTCAGCCTGTCCCAGGCCCGTGAGCTGATCCGAGCAGGGGTGGTAGAGGGCGGCATGACCCCCAAAACCGAGTGCTGCATCCGGGCCCTGGCCCAGGGAGTGGCGGCGGCGCACATCGTCGATGGGCGGGTGGCCCACGCCCTGCTGCTCGAGGTTTTCAGCGACGCGGGCATCGGCACCATGGTGGTGGGCAGCCAACGCTCCAGCCATGGCTGACGCCCAGCTGGCTCTGGCCCGGGCCGCCCTGGAGCGCGGGGACTACGGCCGGGTAATACAGCTGCTTGAGTCCCTGGTGCCGGACCATTCCCCGGCCACCTTGCTGGGGGCGGAGATCCAGCTGGTGCTGGCCACAGCCTGGATGGGCCGGGGCGACAACGGCCGCGCCATGGTGTGTTGCCGCCAGATCAAACGCTGCCGGGATGCCAGCGTGCGGGCCCAGGCCCAGGATCTGCTCAGCGTGCTGGAGGCGCCGGCCCTGGAGCGGCCCCGCGACTGGTCGATAACCCTGCCGGATCTGGGCTCGGCCGAGGCGATGGGAGGCCAGATGCAACAGCTGGCGCGGCAGCGGCGCTCCAGCAAGCCGCTGCCTCCCCCGCCGCCGCCGGTGGGGCCGACCCGGGCTCCCCTGGGCTTTGCCCTACTGGCGATCCTGCTGTTGCTGCTCACCGTATTGCTGAGTGGCTGCATGGAGGTGCGCACCGAGCTGGAGTTCAAGGGGCCAGGGCGGCTGCAGATCTCCCACGCCTTGCTGAGCGGCGGCACCCAGCTGAACCCCTGGCAGCGCCAGTTCAGCCAGAGCCTGCGCAGCCAGGGCTTTCGCCCCACTCCGGCCTCCCGCACCCAAGCCCATGCCGGCGGGGATCTGCGGCTGGAGAGCCCGGTGCTCGCGGCCCCCCAGGCCCTGGCCCTGCTGGCGGCCAACCTGGAGCAAGCGGCCCAGCTGGGCGGCATCAGCCTGCCCACCCCAATAGTTGGGTTGAAAGAGCGCAACTGGCTGGTGGGGGTGCGGCAGACCCTTGAGCTGGCGGTGGATCTGCGCGATATCAGCCCCATGCCGGGATTCCGGGCCAGCCTTCAGTTCGAACCGGTGGGGGCGCTGGCGGTGCAGCAGGCCAGCCCGGAGCCTGCCACCGCCATGGCCGGCCGGGTGGCCCTGCTCTGGCCCCTGCAGTTCGGGGCGCTCAACAGCCTGCACCTTTCCTGCTGGCGCTGGAGTGGGCTCGGCCTGGGCGGCCTGCTGATCGCGGCCGGCCTCGCCCTGGTGCTGGCCCTGGTGCGCCTGCGCCGGGCCCTAGGTTTCGGCCTGCCAGAGCTACCCGCCTAGAGGCTGATGGGGTCGGGGTCGATCGCCAGTCCCACCCCGGCGGGCAAGCCCTGACGCAGCAGGGCCTCACTGGGAAGGGGCAGGGCCTGGCCGGCGGGGCCATGCAACAGCAGCTGCCAGCGACTCTTGCCAGCCACCCGGGCCACCGGGGCCGGGGCCGGGCCGATCAACAGCCAGCCGGCATCCTCCAGGCCGGCACCGATTCGTTCGGCCAGAGCGGCCGCTGCGGTGGCCGTGGCGCTGGCCGTGGGCCCGCTCAGCCGCAGCAGGCAGGCCCGGCTGAAGGGCACCAGCCCCGCCTGGCGGCGCAGCTGAATCTCCTCAGCCAGAAACTGCTCATAGCGCCCATCCACCAGATGGCGGATCACCGGATGGTCGGGGCTGTAGGTCTGTACCAGCACCTCACCGGGACGTTCGCCCCGGCCGGCCCGGCCCGCCAGCTGCAATAAGAGCTGCAAGCACTGCTCCGAGGAGCGCAGATCGGGTCGGTGCAGCAAACCGTCGGCCGCCAGCACCGCCGCCAGGGTGACCCGGGGCAGGTCCATGCCCTTGGCCAGCATCTGGGTGCCCACCAGCACATCCGCTTCCCCCTGGGCAAAACGATCCAGCAGGCGGCGATGGCCATCCCTGCCGCGGGTTGTGTCACGGTCGAAGCGCAGCAGCCGCAGCCCCTCCAGTTCGGCGGCCAACTGTTCCATCACCCTTTGGGTGCCAGCACCAAAGGGCTTGAAGGCGGTGGAGCCGCAGTGGCCGCAGCGATCCCCCAGCTCGGCGCGGTGGTCACACCAATGGCAGCGCAGCCACTCCTGACCGGCCTTGGAGCGGTGCACGGTGAGGGCCACATCGCAGTGGGGGCAGAGCACCGCCTCGCCGCAGCTGCGGCAGCTCAGGAAGGCCCGGTAGCCCCGCCGGGGCACCAGCACCACCGCCTGTTCGCCCTTCTCCTGCAGCTGCTCGAGTCGTCCCATCAGGGCCCTACTGATCAGGCGGCGGTGGCCATCTGCCAGCTCATGGCGCATGTCAATCACCCGCACCGCTGGCAGGGGCCGCGAGCCGATCCGCTCCGGCAAACGCAGCAGCTCGATGGCAGGGTTGGATCCCTGGCAGCCCAACCAGCTCTCCAGAGAGGGGGTGGCACTGCCAAGCACCAGCCGTGCCCCACTGTTCCTGGCCCGCAGGCGGGCCACATCCCTGGCGTGGTAGCAGGGCATGGGGCTGTCCTGCTTGTAGGAGCTGTCGTGCTCCTCATCCAGCACGATCAGGCCCAGCTGCGCCAACGGCAGAAAAATGGCCGAGCGAGTGCCCACGACCAGCACCGGTTCAGGGCCAAGGCAGCGCCGCCAGGTGGCCACCCTGGTCGCATCGGACAAGCCGCTATGAAACTCAACAACCCGGCTGCCGAAGCGCTCGCGGGCCCGATCGAGGAGCTGGGGAATCAGGCCGATCTCTGGCGTGAGCAGCAGGCAACCCTGACCCGCCGCGAGCGCGTGGGCCGCGGCCTGGAGATAGACCTCGGTTTTGCCGGCACCGGTGACCCCCCAGAGCAGAAATTCCCGACCGGGTACCGCGCCCAGGACTGCCCGCACCGCAGCGGCTTGGGCCTGGGTGAGTACCGCCCCAGGGCCGACCCCGCCCGGGGGGGGCGAGGGGAGGAGGTGGGGCTGGCCCTGGAATCGATGAACCAGACCCCGCTCCTCCAATCCCTTCAGCACGGCACGGCTGAAGCCACCGCCAGCGCAGAGCTCCCGCAGGGGCACGGGCCCGGGCTGGAGCTCCAGATGGGCCAATAAATCGAGTTGGCGAGGGGTGAGGCGCTGCTCTGGCCGCGGCGCGGCGGCGCGTTGCACCAACCAGATCGGCCTGGGCCCGCCGCTGGGGCCCTGGCGGCGCTGGCCCAACCAGCCTGGGGGGAGGGCACTTTTAAGAGTTTTGAAGAGGCTGGTGTGGCAGGCAGCCGCCACGGCCTCGATCAGGTTTTGCCACTGGCCATCTACGGCGGCCCGTTGCCACACCGCCAGGATCGGCTGCATGGTCTTACCGCTGAGACTGGCCGGCAGCTTTTGCATGGCTCCCACCACCAGGCCGGTATGAGGACGGCCCTGCAGCCGAACCCGCACCAGATCGCCGATTCCAGCTGGCTCCTGCTCCGCATTGGCATAGGTAAAAATCTGGCCTTCCCGGCCCGCCTCCAGCCAGATCTGGAGCCAGGGCCCCGATGTGCTTGCAAAGGTCACGGCCCATTCATAGGATGTGGGGGTTGGGCAGTCCAAGGGCTGCCGTCGGAACTGAGCAGAGTTCCTTCCAGCGGGAAGACCTGAAGAGAGACCCTCGGGAGCCAGCCTCCCACCATTCGGGCTCCCGGTCTGCGACCACCCCTGACAGCACTGCCCAGGCTTCGGCCGCCGACCCTTTGCAATTTGCCGGGTCGTTCCCAGCCCTGAAGTTACCGGTCGTTCCCACTTGTGCCTCCCGCCTGAATCAGGTTTCTGTTTCGGGCTGGTTATCAGCTGATGCTGAGACGCACCGGTCCCCCTCCCGGCTTTGTGCCGCCATCTGCCCCAGTTCCCGTTTCCCAGTTCCCGTTTCCCATGAGCCCCGCTGCTACCCAGCCCAAAGCAAGCCCGGAAATTCTGATGGTCTCCCCAGCCACAGCGACTGAAGTGGCTGGGGAACCGAAGGCCAAGAAGGCTGCGGCCAAAACCAAAGCCACCACTTCCAAAGCCACCACAGCCAAAGCCAGCACACCCAAGGTCGCCACTGCCAAGGTTGCCGCTGCTAAGGCCGGCACCATCAAAGCCGGTACTGCCAAAGCAAGCACTGCCAAATCAAGCACCACCAAAGCCACCACCGTTAAATCAGAGCCCGCCAAGAAAAAACCGGCCAAAACAGTCCAGCCCGCAGCAGCAGCAGCTGAGCTCCTGCCCAGCAGCCCCATCGACGACGATGGGGAGAAGGAAAAGGCCGATGCCAAGGCCGCCAAGGTGCTGGCGAACATCAAGGTGGGCCCCAAGGGCGTCTATACCGAAGACTCGATTCGGGTTTACCTCCAGGAGATCGGTCGGATCCGACTGCTGCGGGCCGACGAAGAAATTGAACTGGCCCGCAAGATCGCCGACCTGCTGCAACTGGAGGAGCTGGCGGCCCAGTTTGAAGCCGATCACAGCCACCACCCGGACACCAAGGAGTGGGCCGCGCTGGTGGACATGCCGGTGATCAAGTTCCGGCGCCGCCTGATGCTCGGCCGCCGGGCCAAGGAAAAGATGGTGCAGTCCAACCTGCGCCTGGTGGTGTCGATCGCCAAGAAGTACATGAACCGGGGCCTGAGCTTCCAGGACCTGATCCAGGAGGGCTCCCTCGGCCTGATCCGCGCCGCCGAGAAGTTTGACCACGAGAAGGGCTACAAGTTTTCCACCTATGCCACCTGGTGGATCCGCCAGGCCATCACCCGGGCCATCGCCGACCAGAGCCGCACCATCCGCCTGCCGGTGCACCTCTACGAAACGATCTCGCGGATCAAGAAAACCACCAAGACCCTCTCCCAGGAATTTGGCCGCAAGCCCACCGAGGAGGAGATCGCCGAATCGATGGAAATGACCATCGAGAAGCTGCGCTTCATCGCCAAGAGCGCCCAGCTGCCGATCTCCCTGGAAACTCCGATCGGCAAGGAAGAAGACTCCCGCCTGGGCGACTTCATTGAGGCAGACATCGAAAATCCCGAGCAGGACGTAGCCAAAAACCTGTTGCGGGAAGACCTCGAAGGGGTGCTGGCCACCCTCAGCCCCAGGGAGCGCGACGTGCTGCGCCTGCGCTACGGCCTCGATGACGGCCGCATGAAGACCCTCGAAGAGATTGGCCAGATCTTCGATGTGACCCGCGAGCGCATCCGTCAGATCGAAGCCAAGGCCCTGCGCAAGCTGCGCCACCCCAACCGCAACGGCGTGCTCAAGGAGTACATCAAATAGTGCGGCTGAATGACCTGCGCGGATTGCGCAGCGCCCCAACCCTGGCGGTTGCCGACAGCAAGGCCCTGCTGGCCGAGCTGCTTACGGGCATGAAGGCCTGTGAATGGTTCACAGCTGGGGTGATGGCCGATTCAGCCCTGGCGGCCCTCCAGTGCCTGCGCCAGCTGGAGCAAGCGCTGGGCTGGCCCCCCCTGGCGCCAGACCCCGCCGGCGAGGCGCCCGAGAAGATTGCCGGCGCGGTGTTTCTCAAGGCCAACCAGCACACGGGCCGCTTTCTGATGCGTCCGGAAACCGGTCTGGGCGAGGGACTGCTGATCACCGGCCACAACCCGGGCAATCCCGCCGCCGAGGACACCTGGGGGCCCTTGCCCCTTGATTTCTTCGGCCCCTAGTGTGGCCTGCTGTGATCTGGCACCGATGGCCAACCCCCTGCGCATCGCCTCCCGCCGCAGCCAGCTGGCCATGGTGCAAACCCACTGGGTGCGCGATGAACTGGCCAAGGCCCACGCCGGCCTGGAGATAACGATCGAGGCCATGGCCACCAAGGGCGACAAGATCCTCGATGTGGCCCTAGCCAAAATCGGCGACAAAGGTCTGTTCACCAAGGAGCTCGAGGCCCAGATGCTGGTCGACCAGGCCGACATCGCCGTCCACAGCCTCAAGGACCTGCCGACGAACCTGCCTGAGGGGTTGATGCTGGGCTGCATCACCGAGCGGGAAGATCCCGCCGACGCCCTGGTGGTGCATGCGAAGCACCAGGACCGCAACCTCGCCAATCTGCCTGAAGGTTCGGTGGTGGGCACCAGCTCCCTGCGCCGCCTGGCCCAGTTGCGCCATCACTACCCCCAGCTGCTGTTCAAGGACGTGCGCGGCAACGTGATCACCCGCCTGGAGAAGTTGGATGCCGGCAACTACGACTGCCTGATCCTTGCTGCCGCGGGTCTGGGCCGCCTGGGCCTGGGGGATCGCATCCACGAACTGCTCGATCCCTCCATCTGCCTGCACGCCGTGGGCCAGGGCGCCCTCGGCATCGAGTGCCGGGAGGGCGACGAAGCGGTGCTCGCTCAGATTCGAGTGCTGGAGCACCTCCCCACCGCCCGACGCTGCCTGGCGGAGCGGGCCTTTCTGCGGGAACTGGAGGGTGGCTGCCAGGTGCCCATCGGCGTCAACAGCCGCATTGAGGGCGATGAGCTGGTGCTGACGGGCATGGTGGCCAGCCTCGATGGCGAGCGGCTGATCCGCGATGGGGCCCGGGGGCCCCAGACGGATCCCGAGGCGATCGGCATGGCCCTGGCCCACACCTTGAAGGCCCAAGGGGCCGGAGAGATCCTGGAGGAGATCTTTGCAACGGTCCGGCCTGAAGCCTGAAGCCGGCGAGCCCTCCGCTCGCCCCTACCAGTGGAACCTGCTGGCCTGGGCCGCCTTGGTCGGCGTTCTGACGGGCCTGGCCGTGGTGGGCTTCCATGAATTGCTGGGCTTCATCAACAACGGCCTGTTCGGACCATTCGTAGATGGGCTGCTCTCCTTTGGTCGGGCCCAACCGCCGCCGCCGCCGCTTGAGCTCCCCCCCCTGCCGCCGGATACGGGCACGCCCCTAAAGGCCCTGCTGCAGGTTGGCCTGGGCGGCCTGGGTTTTCTGCCGCCACCCCCCGCCGCCCCCCAGCCGGCAGCGCTGCCCGTCTCCTTGCTGCCCGACTGGATCCGCCTTTGGCCAGTGGTGGTGGTGCCGACCCTGGGGGGCCTGGCCGTGGGACTGCTGCGCCGCTACGGCGGCGAGCTGGGGCCTGGATTGCCGAGCCTGATGGCCATGGCCGATGGCGCCCTGCCAGCCCAGCCCAGACTCCCCCTGCTGCGCCTGCTGGGCGCATCCGTGAGCCTGGGCAGTGGCGCTTCCCTCGGCCCGGAGGGACCGAGCGTGGAAAGTGGCGGCAACCTGGGGCTCTGGGTGGCCCTGCGCGGCGGTTTGTCGCCCCAGAGTCAGAAGGCGCTGGTGGCAGCGGGGGTGGCCGCTGGGCTGGCAGCTGGCTTCAAGGCCCCCATCGCCGGAGTCTTCTTCGCCTTTGAGGGCAGTTTCAGCGCCATCCAGGGGCGGCCCAGCCTGAGGGCAGTGCTGGTGGCAGCCGTGGCCTCATCGCTGGTCACCCAATTGTTGCTGGGCGACACGCCGATCCTGAGGCTGCCTGCCTACGAGGTGCGTTCCCCCTTGGAGCTGCCCCTCTATCTGGGGCTCGGCCTGGTTGCCAGCCTGATGTCCTGGGCCCTGGTGAGCCTATTGGCCGCAGGCCGCAGCGAAAGGCTGCAAACCTGGCTGGCCAAGCTGCCACCCGGGGTGCCCACCGCCGTGGGCGGGGCATGCGTGGGCCTAATCGCCCTTGGCTTTCCCCAGGTACTGGGGGTGGGCTACGACACCGTTGAGGCCCTGCTGGGCAGCAACGGCGGCGTACCGCTGCTCACCTTGCTGGTGCTGCTCGGCGTGAAGCTACTGGCAACGGGCATCAGCAATGCCACCGGATTTGTGGGGGGCGGATTTGCCCCTGCGCTGGTGCTCGGCGCCGTGCTGGGCAACTGCTACGGCCAGCTGCTCGGCGAAAGCGGCCTGCACCTGCCCGTAGCCGAACCTCCCGCCTACGCCATGGTGGGCATGGCCGCGGTGCTGGCCGGCAGTGCCCGGGCGCCGCTGACGGCCCTGCTGCTGCTCTTTGAACTGACCCGCGATATCCGCATCGTGTTGCCGCTGATGGCCGCCGCCGGGCTCAGTGCCGCCCTGGTGGAACGCTGGCAGGGGCTGGCCGATCCGGGCCTACTCGGCCCCGACCCGATTGAGGAGCAACGTCGCCGCCAACTGGCAGCGTTGCCGGTGGCTGAGGCCTTCGAGCCAGAGGCGCCCCTGGTGCTGCCGGCAGAACTGGCGGCCAGTCAGGCCCTGCGCCAGCTGGTGGACGCCCATGGCCACTGCCTGGTGGTGGCCGAGGGAGCCTGGGTGGTGGGGCTGGTAACCCTGGCTGATCTGCAGCGGGCCCTCAACGCCGAGCCCATGCCCACCCAGACCAGTACCGAGACAAAGCCCAAGGTGCCATCAATGCCCACGATGCCCAAGCTGATCGACTGCCGGCGCGGAGATCTGGTCTGGTTGCCGCTGGACGCCCAGCTGGCCGAGCTGGAAGACCAGCTCACCCCCAACGGCCTGCGCCAAGTACCCGTTTTCGATGTGCAGGACGCCAGAACGGCAGCCCTGCCCCATGGATTGCCCAACCCCGGCCTGCCTGTGGCTGCACTGCGGGGTCTGGCGAGCCGCGATGGCATGGCCAGGGCCCTAGCCCGAAGCTCCAGCCTGATCAGGAATTTAGCTGAAGCTGACGGGTGAGCTCCTGGGCCGCGGGATCAACGGCACAGAGCCGCTCGAGGATGCGCTCCAGATCGAGACTCGACAACTCCCCATCGCTGGCCCATTTCAGCGTTGTGCTGACCTGGGGTTCGGCGGGCTGGTGGGGTTGGGAAGCCGGAGTCATGGATGGACGAATCGAGGCCCAAGACCTCATTGGGGCCTAAAAGATACCGCCAGAAGAGCCAGGAGGAGGCCGGTAAGAACGGATCTCCAGAATGTTTTCCAACCAGGCAAACCGTTGCCACCTGCTTTAGCGCTGGACGATCACCGGGGTGCCAACCTCCACCAGATCAAACAGCTTGCGCACGTGCTCGTGCAGCATCCGCACGCAGCCGTTGGTGACGGCAGACCTGGAGCTCACGGTCCACGACCAGGCCGCCGGCGTGCCATGGATCCCGTATTGGTTGGGTCCGCTCTGCTGAAAGCCCAGCCAGCGATCCCCGAGGGGGCTGTTGGGCCCCACCCTGGAATTGATCTTGCCGCTTTTGGTGCTCTGGTATTTGGGGTTAATCACCTTGTTCTGCACGACAAAGCGACCCAGGGGAGTGGGGGTGCCGGGGCTGCCGATGGCCACAGGCCAGCTGCTGATCAGCTTGCCGTTATCCCGCAGGCTGATGGTGCGCCGGCCCAGCTGCAGCACAATTTCACGGCTGCTGGGTTGGGGTGCTGGCTGGCTAGTTGGCTGGCTGGCTGGCCCCGGCGCTGCCCAGAGCGGGGCGGTCGCCAGGGGGAGTGCGGCCAGGGGAAGTGCCACCAGAGAGATCAGCATTCCAGCCCGGTTCATGGCGTGGGGCCCGAGGTCAGTTGACCAATTTGGCATCAATGGTTTCGAGATAGCGCTGCTCACACTCCTGAATGATCCGCACCGCCTCGACGGGCTCCAGGAAACCATTGACCTTGCAAGTGCCGGGCTTCTTGAGATCTTTGTAGTGCTCCCAGTAGTAGGTGGTTTCCTTGAGCCACTGCTCACCGAGCTGGGTGTAGCTGGTGATGTGGTCCATGCGCTTGTCGTCGGCGAGCACGGCAATCACCTTGTCATCCACCTCGCCGCCATCATCGAAAGTCATGATGCCGATAATGCGGGCCTCCACCAGGGAACCGGGCACCAGGGGCTCGGTGACATTGACAATCTCGATATCGAGGGGGTCGCCATCCTCATCCCAGGTGCGGGGGATGCAGCCGTAGGCGAAGGGATAGGCCAGGGAGGAATAGCCAACCCGGTCGAGCTTGAGGTGGCCGGTCTCGGTGATCAACTCGTATTTATTGATCGTCATCGAGTTGAGCTCCACGATCGCGTTGAGCCGCAGCTCGGCCTGATCGGCAAAGGCCGGCAGCACGTGCAGCAGGTTGAGCATCGTGCGGCTTGGAGCGTGGTCGATGTTCGCCATGGAGAAGGGAGATCTGCGGCGCGCATCCTATGCAGGGACCTGAAGCAGCTCCAATTTGAACTTGAGGTATTGAAGGAATGGC
>NZ_JAGQCQ010000109.1:0-10621 GCF_024346275.1 Cyanobium sp. BA20m-p-22 | reverse complement strand
TCAGCTGCGGCGTGCCGGCCCGGGAGGTGATGAGCGAGCTGTTCGGTAAGGAAACCGGCTGCAGCAAGGGCCGCGGCGGCTCCATGCACCTTTTTTCCAAGGAGCACCACCTTTTGGGGGGCTATGCCTTCATCGGCGAGGGCATTCCGGTGGCCCTCGGCGCAGCCTTCACCAGCCGCTACAAGCGCGACGCCCTGGGGGATGCCTCCAGCGACTCCGTCACAGCCGCCTTCTTCGGTGATGGCACCTGCAACATCGGTCAGTTCTATGAGTGCCTGAACATGGCGGCCCTCTGGAAGTTGCCGATCCTGTTTGTGGTGGAGAACAACAAGTGGGCCATTGGTATGGACCACAACCGCGCCACCAGTGATCCGGAGATCTGGCGCAAGGCGTCCGCCTTCGGCATGGCCGGCGAAGAGGTGGACGGCATGGATGTATTGGCGGTGCGCGCCGCCGCCCAGCGCGCCATCGAGCGGGCCCGGGCCGGCGAGGGCCCCACCCTGCTCGAGTGCCTCACTTACCGCTTCCGCGGCCACTCCCTGGCCGATCCAGACGAGCTGCGCGCCCAAGCGGAGAAGGAGTTCTGGGCGAAACGGGATCCGATCAAGGCCCTGGCTGCCCGCCTGATCGAGCAGAACCTCGCCTCAACTGAGGAACTCAAGGCGATCGAGCAGGAGATCGATGCTGAAGTGGCCGACTGCGTCGAGTTCGCCCTGGCGGCTCCCGAGCCCAAGCCTGAAGAACTCACCCGCTACATCTGGGCGGAAGACTGATCAAGCTCTGTGATCAGTCTCTCTGATCAGCCTCTCTGATCAGTCTCTCAAAGCGTGGCGGGAATGCGTCGGGTCATGTTGCGCAGTTTGCGCAAGGCCTTCAGCTCCACCTGGCGAACCCGCTCACGGGACACATCCAGTTGACGGCCGATTTCGGCCAGGGTGTGGCGCTCTTGGCCCTCGAGCCCAAAGCGCAGCTGAAGCACCTGGCGCTCCTGGTCGCTGAGCTGGCTCAACCAGCGCCCTAGCTGCTCCTGATGCATACCCCGCTCTACCCGATCCAGCGGCTCCTCCCCTGAGGAGTCGGCAATTAGATCCCCCAGGAAGCTGCGGCCCTCATCGCCGTTCACCGGCGCATCCAGGCTGGAGGTGGTGAGGGACTGGCGGAGCAGGCCGTCGAGCTCCTCGATTGGCATGGCCATCGCCTCGGCAATTTCCTGGCGGTTGGGCATGGCGCCCAGCTTGTGGGCCAGATCCAGGCTGACCTTGCGAATCGCTGTGAGCCTTTCACTCAGGTGTACGGGCAAGCGGATCGTGCGGGACTGGCAGGCGATCGCTCGAGTCATGCTCTGGCGAATCCACCAGAAGGCATAGGTAGAAAATTTATAGCCCCGGGTGGGATCAAACTTCTCGACGGCCCGCTCGAGCCCGAGGGATCCTTCCTGGATTAGATCGAGTAATTCAAGGCCCTTGCCTTGATACTTTTTGGCCACACTGACGACTAAGCGCAAATTCGCTTTCATCATGCGTTGCTTGGCCCGCTTGCCAATGCGAATCAGCTTATTCTCATGATCTGTGAATTCTCTGGCAATCTCTCCAGCTTCTTCCTCTAGCAGGCGCATCATTGTTTGCACCTGATTGCCCAGTTCTATTTCTTCGGCCGGGGTCAACAGCGGCTCGCGGCCGATGGTCGCCAGATACCAGGTGACGGGGTCGCTACTTCGTCGCCGGGTGCCTTCGCTGGCCCTCTGGAGCGATGTGGTCATTAGAGCGCTGAGAGGGGGGATCCAATGAATATCTAACCAAATTCACCAGGAGCGGTGTATTTTCGGTAACCCTTTAGCTTTCAATCGCAAAACAACACATGCTTCCTGGTGTTGTATTCAGCACAATCGGGCCAGCTGCAGTGCAACTGCCAAGGGGTGGGCGGCACCGTTCTGCCCGGCTGGGCTGAGTTGGCGCCCCGCCTGGGCGTGGGCCAGGGTTGCGGCCGCCAGCCAAACAGCATCGGCGGCGCCCGTGGCCGCCATGGCCATGGCCCCCACCCCGGCGACATGGCCGGCGAGCACGTCCCCCAGGCCTGCCCGGGCGCTGCTGGGGCTGGCCTCCAGCAGCTGCCAGCGGCGGCCATCGGGGGCGGCCACCACGCTGCGGGCCCCCTTCAGCAGCACACAGGCGCCACTGGTCCTGGCCGCTTCGCCAGCTGCGTCGAGGCAAACAGGGGCTGGGCTGCCGCTGAGCTCAGGAAACAGCCGGCTGAATTCGCCGGGGTGGGGCGTGATCCAGGTGGGCCCCTGGCGCTGCTGCAGCCAAGCGCAGGCATTGAGGCCCAGCCCCAGGATGGCCGGGCCACTCAGCCGGTTGAGGCCGTCGGCATCGAGTACCAGCAGCCCCGGCCAGGCGAGCAAGTTGCGCCAAAAGGCACCTTCCTGCGACTCGGCGCCAGGGCCGATGCCTGGACCGATGCCTGGACCGACCAGCAGGGCGTCAAGCCGCTGGCGGTTGAGCTCGATGGGCTGATCCAGGCGCAGGTTGCCCTGGCCATCGCAGGGCAGGCTCTGGTCCAGCACCACGTGGGGGTATTGCTGCCAGAGGTCGGCTGCCAGGCAGGCGGGCAAGGCAGCGTGCAGGCTGCCGCAACCGCTGCTGCTGGCCCCGGCAAGGGCCAGGCTGGCGGCTCCCCGGAAGGCCTCGCTGCCGGCCAGCAGCAGCAGTCGGCCCCGCTGATATTTGCTGGCGGCCGGATCCAGGGGTGGCCTGGGCCGTTCGGCCAAATCCCGCTCGCCCAGCCCCAGCGGGATGTGGTTTGGCAGGGCGTTCAGCAGGGCCCCGGGCAAACCCAGGTCGATTCGCTCAAGTTCCCCCACCGCCGCCAGGGCTTGGTCCTGCACCAGCCCGCTCTTGATCAATCCAATGGTGTAAGTGGTGACTGCCTGGGGCCGCATCGGGCCGGTGGCCCTGCCGCTGTCGGCGCTGAGGCCCGTGGGCACATCCACAGCCACCAGGGCCCCAGGCCGTTGCCGCTGGCGGGCCTCCAGCAGCACCCGGATCCCCTCGCCGGGGGGGCGTTGTTGGCTGATGCCCAGTAGGGCATCGATCCAGAGTTCGCTGCCGCTTGGATCAGGCGCTTGGCTGAGCCGCTGGATGCCCAGCCACAGGCAGTGGCGCAGGTGCGCCTCGGTGAGTGGCTTGTGCCGTTCGAAGGGGCTCCAGATTGCGGTGGCCACTGAGGCCAGGTGCAGTTCGCGAGCGATCACCAGCCCATCGCCGCCGTTGTGCCCCGGACCCACCAGCACCAGGGCACCGTGGCGGGCCAGATGGTCGCCATGCCGTTGCAAAAGCCTGCGGCTCAGCGCCAGCGCCGCCTTTTCCATCAGGGCTGCCACCGGCATGCCGCTGTGGAACAGCTGCTCCTCCAGGTCTGCCATCTCGGCACTGGTCACCAGCAGATGGTCGCCATCGCGGCGGGGCCAGGCGGCTGTGGCGGGTGTTGGCACCAACTCCTCAGGGCAGCTGGGTTTCATGATGGAAGCACTACCGCTGGCTGTCTGCCCTTTTGTCTGTCTCCGTTGCCAACTCTGGGAGCCCCGCTCTGGCCTGCACCCCTGCAGGTCGTGCCGCCCTGGAGCGGCTGCGGGCCTGGCCGGGTGAACAGCGGGTGGCGGTGGGTCTTTCCGGCGGTGTGGACAGCTCCCTGACTGCAGCCTTGCTGGTGGAAGCGGGTTGGCAGGTGGAGGGGCTCACCCTCTGGTTGATGAGTGGCAAGGGTGCCTGCTGCGCTGAGGGGCTGGTGGATGCGGCGGGGATCTGCGAACAGCTCTCCATCCCCCACCATGTGGTCGACTTTCGCGAGCACTTCCAGGCCCAGATCGTCAATTTTCTGGTGGAGGGCTACGCGGCAGGCGTCACGCCCCTGCCCTGCTCCCGCTGCAACCGGGAGGTGAAATTCGGCCCGATGCTCCAGTGGGCCGAGCAGGAGCGTGGCATTGGCCGCATCGCCACCGGCCACTACGCCCGGGTGCACCACGGCGACCTGAGCGACAACGGCCGCCACCAGCTGCTGCGGGGTCGCGATAGCCACAAAGACCAGAGCTACTTCCTCTACGACCTGCCCCAGGAGGCCCTGGGCCGGTTGGTGTTTCCCCTGGGCGAACTCACCAAGGCCGACACCCGCGCCGAAGCCGCGCGCCATGGCCTGAGAACCGCCCAGAAGGCCGAGAGCCAAGACCTCTGCCTGGCTGATCACCACGGCTCAATGAAAGCCTTCCTGGACGCCTACCTGGCGCCTCGAGCCGGCCAGATCGTGCTCATAGATGGCACGGTGGTCGGCCAGCACGATGGGATTGAGCATTTCACCATCGGCCAGCGCAAGGGGCTGGGGGTGGCCTGGAGCGAGCCCCTGCATGTGGTGAAGCTCGATGGCGCCATGAACCAGGTGGTGGTGGCCCCCCGCGCTGAGGCTGCCCGGGCGGGGGCGGTGGTGGGAGCGGTGAATTGGGTCTCGATTGAGCCCCCGGTGGGTGGCATCGAGGTGGAGGTGCAGGTGCGCTACCGCAGCTCGCCCGAGCGAGCCCTGCTGACCCCCCTGCCCGCCACCGATGCCGACCGGGCGGCCCAGCGGCCCCACCGGGTTCAGCTGACCTTTGCCGAGGAGCAGTTCTCGATCACTCCCGCCCAGGCGGCGGTGTTTTACGACGGTGAGGTGCTGCTGGGCGGCGGCCTGATCCAGGCCGATCCCGCCCCAGCCACGGGACCTCACCAGTAGGGGTCGCTGGCCAGCTCCACGTTGAGCGCACCGCTGCGGCTGGCGGGAACGGTGGCGATGCAGGCCCGCACCACCTGGCCGTTCACCTCGATTTCGCAGGCGCCGCAGCTGCCCCCCAGGCAGCCGGTGGGGATGGTGACTCCCGCCGTCCGGGCGGCGACCAGCCAGTCGCACCCGGCCAGGCACTGGCTGGTTTGACCATTGGGCCAGCGGATAGTGACGGGGGAGGCGGCCATGGGGGGTGGGTTAGGGGCCCAGCAGGGGCTCGAGGTTTACATGGGCCTCAAAGGCATCGGCCAGCCGGTCCAGCAGGGCATCTCGCTGGCGGCTGTGGTGGGGTTGATCCTCCGCCAGCGGCGGCAGGCCGCCGCGCTGGCGCAGCTGGTTGAGCCAGCGGCGACGCCAGGGGCCGCTTTCAAACACGCCGTGCAGATAGGTGCCGGCCACCACGCCGCCCTGGGTGCCGTAGGGCTGCCAATGGCCCAGGTCCGGGTCGCTCGCCAGGGGCTGCAGGCCGCTGGCGGCCACAGGGGTGCTGATGCCGCGGTGCAGCTCGAAGCCCTCCAGGCTGAGGCCCTCGCCTGGCCAGAGTGATTGGCTGCTGCGCTGGCGCAGGGCCTTGGCACCGCCGAAGCAGGTGTGCAGCGGCAGCAGGTCGAGGCCCGGCACGGCCCCCCCCGCTGGGGTGCCGGTGTCGCCGCCCTCCAGGCCCTCGGGATCCCGCAGTTCCCGCCCGAGCAGTTGCAGTCCCCCGCAGATGCCGAACACCTGGCCGCCATCGCCGGCGTAGGCGTGCAGCGCCTCCCCCAGGCCGGAGCGCTGCAGGGCCGCCAGGTCGCGCAGGGTCTGTTTGCTGCCCGGCACGATCACCGCATCGGGGGCCCCCAGCGGCTCCCCCGGCGCTAGCCAGCGCAGCTGGACGCTGGGTTCGGCCTCCAGGGGATCGAGGTCGGAGAAGTTGCTCAGCGACGGCAGCTTCAGCACGACGATCTCCAGCGCGGCGTCCCGCTTGCGGCCGCGGCGCTCCAGCAGATCGAGGGAGTCTTCCGGGGGAAACAGCTCATCGAGCCAGGGCATCACCCCCAGCACGGGCACGCCAGTGTGGGCCTCCAGCCAGCGGCGTCCTTCGTCGAACAGTTCGCGGCGGCCACGGAAGCGGTTAATCAGCAGGCCGCGGATCAGGGGGCGCTCCACGGGCCTGAGCAGGGCCAGGGTGCCCACGATCTGGGCGAACACACCGCCCCGTTCGATGTCGGCCACCAGCAGGCAGCGGGCCCTCAGAAACTGCGCCAGCCGCAGGTTGGTGAGGTCGCGGGATTGCAGGTTCACCTCAACCGGGCTGCCGGCCCCCTCCAGCACCAGGCGGCCATCGGGGTGGGAGCCCTGCAGCTCGTTCAGCCCCTGGCGGATGGCGGCCCAGCCCGGCCGGAACCAGTCGCGGTAGTAGTGCTCGGCGCGCGCCAGCCCCACCGACTGGCCCAGGTGGATCACTTCGCTGGTGGAATCCCCCTGGGGCTTGAGCAGCACCGGATTCATGCTGTGGTGGGGCTCCAGCCCGGCCGCCCAGGCCTGGAGGGCCTGGGAGTAGGCCATTTCGCCGCCCACCTGGTCCACCCAGGCGTTGTTGCTCATGTTCTGGCCCTTGAACGGCAAGGGCCTCTCGCCGCGGCGGCGCAAAACCCGGCAGAGGGCGGCCGTCATCAGCGACTTGCCGGCACCGCTGCTGGTGCCCAGCACCATCAGGGGCTGGGGAGGGAGCTGGCTCATCTGTTGGCCCGGCTGTGGTCGACAAACCAACGTTCCAGTTCCGACCAGGGAAGGTCGCCTGCAGCAAGCCGTTGAATCGTCAAAACAACACAACGGCTACGAGAAACCCACCCCGTTTGTTCCCATCGCTGAAGGGGTGGATGCGGCTCAACGGGCCAATTCACGCAGGGCTGGTTGGAACTGGCGCGCCGCATCTGTTGCGAGTGCCAGCGCTTCCTGCACGGTGGGATCGAAGCGGGAGAGCAGGATCAGGATGGCGTGCTCTGTTGCGATCGCCTGCACGCGATCTCCCGGAGCCAGGTGAAACCGGCGGGCAATCTCGGAGGGGATCGTGGCGCTCGCAGAGCCGCCAGCCTGGCGAAGCGTGACTTCTGCTGGCATCACCCTGTGGCAGATAGCTAATCAATGCTATGCGCTGCTGCCGTTCACAGTCTGGGGCGCCACCGGTGCAAACCGTGCAACAGGCGATCGAACCCGCTGGGGGTGGGAATCTCCCCGGGCCACTTAGCCAGCAGCTCCCGGCCCATGGGAGTGAGCCGCACCCGCTCGGTGAGGCCCTGGCCATCCACCTCCCGGCGCAGCACCCCCAGCTGGATCAGCCAGATCCAATCGGCTTCAGCCCGATCAGGAGTGAGATTTCTCCGGCAGAGGCTGGAGGCGTCGTTCCGGCTGCAGAGCGCGGTGCTGCTCAGGGCCCGGTCGCTGACCTCGTCGTAGAAGGCCCGCCGGAAGGGAAGGCAGCGCAGGGCTAGAGCGGCCCGCTTCAGGGCCCGTTGGTCGTTGAGGAGTGGGCCGCTGGGGGGCTCTACCCGGTGTTGCATAGAAGGATTCTCCCTGATGTCCATGCTCGTTCTCGCTTCCGCTTCTCCTGCCCGCCGGCGTCTGCTGGAGCAGGCGGCCATCCCCCACCGCGTGCAGGTGAGCGGTGTGGATGAGGAGGTCATCCAAGATCCCGATCCCACGCAGCTGGTGCAGCTGCTGGCGCGGGCTAAGGCTCAGGTGGTGTGGCAGGGGATGCAGCAGGTGGGTTTGGGGGAGCCGGCCTGCACCGCCGTGCTCGGCTGTGATTCGCTGCTCGTGTTTGAGGAGGAGGTGTTCGGCAAGCCCGCAGACGCCGATGAAGCCCGTTCGCGCTGGTTGCGGATGGCGGGTGGCTGGGGGGAGTTGATTACCGGCCATTGCCTCATGCCTGGGATCTCACCGCTGCTGGAGGGCAACGTCCAGATCGCCGTAGTTACCACCCGCCTGCAATTTGCGGCCATCAATGCAGAGGAGATTGCCACCTACGTGGCCAGTGGTGAACCCCTCCAGTGCGCCGGTGGCTTTGCCCTGGAGGGGCGTGGTGGGCTTTTGGTAGAGAGGATCGAGGGCTGCTATAGCAATGTGATTGGCCTGAGCCTGCCGCTGCTGCGCCGCTGGCTCACTGGCCCAATAGGCCGTCAATCAGCTGCCCCAGGCTAGAGCCGCTACTGGGCGCCTTCTCAGGGGTGACACTCAGCACCCGATCTGACCAGATAAAAGTGATCATCCGACCCTGGTCGCGCACCTGCAACGGCCAGATGCTGCCCTTTGAATCGCTGATCTGATAACTACCCCCGCGAGGCTTGCTGATGGTGTAGCCCACCCCGTCCTGGAGGCTCACCTCAAGGCGGCTGCCGCGGCCGCCCCTGATCTCACGCAGCTCGCAACTGCCCCGATAGAGAGGCTTGAACCAGCGGGTGAGGCTGCATTGGGCTGTCTTTGTCGTGACGTTATTGCCGCCACTATTGCTTCCACTGGTGTTGCTACTTCCGCTCCCTGGGGGGGGAGTGAACAGCTGGCTGGATAGGGCAGCATTGGGTTGTTGGCGGCCCCAGCCATCACTCCAGCAGGTGCGGGCCGTGAGGTCACAGGCGCTGCCGTTACTCAGCGCAAATTGGCGCGGTGGGGCCTGGCCGCCGAGATTGCGCAGGGCCGCCTGCTCCGCATAGGCGCCGAAATACTCCCTGGTGAGGCCTAAGGAGAGGCCAGCCTGGTCGTAGCAGAGCTGGCCGCCGGGGTCACAGACCACCCCTGCCTTGGGAGCCTGCAGTCCCTGCAGACCACTGCCAGATCCACTAGCAGAAGGAGGTAGGGCGCCAAACAGCTGCTGGGTGAGCTTGGTATCGAGTTGGGCCCTTTGCCAGCCATCGCTCCAGCATGCGGATCGCCCCAGTTCGCACACGGTGCCATTGCTGAGCCGGAAGTCATTGCTCGTCGGCCGTTCACGCAG
The DNA here is from genome assembly GCF_024346275.1 of Cyanobium sp. BA20m-p-22. Taxonomy (NCBI): domain Bacteria; kingdom Bacillati; phylum Cyanobacteriota; class Cyanophyceae; order Synechococcales; family Prochlorococcaceae; genus Cyanobium; species Cyanobium sp. BA20m-p-22. The sequence continues at coordinate 1,845 of NZ_JAGQCQ010000109.1, read as the reverse complement.
TTCGGCCGTGAGTCGGTTGGCAGCAATCAAGCCAAAATAGGTCTGGGTCAGGCCGATGGATGGGCCTTGGCGGTCGTAGCAGGTCGGGCCAGCCTGGTCGCAGATCACGCCGGGCGCCGGTCCGCTGATGCCTGCCTGGGCCTGGCTCGCCTGGGCCGAGATCAGGAGGCTGGTGCTCAGCAACCCTGCCGAGAGAAACCTGATCAGGGCCGGGGGCAGGGACTGCATTCAGGGGGAGGAATACCTAACTCCGATACCTAGCAGAAATTCAGGCAGCTTGGTGTTAGGCCACAAAAAAGCCCCCGGATTGGGCCGGGGGCTGTTGTAAATCGAGATGGCGGGAGCGCCGATCTCAGTCGAGATCAGGCATGGCCAGGGTGGGCTCGGCCTGACGGTCGATGCCCTTCTCGAAACCGGCAGCGGCGGCGCGGGCGCGGCCTGCGTGCCAGAGGTGGCCCACCAGGAAGAAGAAGGCGAGCACAAACTGCGTGGACGCCAGCCATTGGCGGATGTTCACGAAGTTGACCGAGTTGGGCTCGGTGATGATGCCGCCGACCGAGTTAAGGGAGGCGTTGGGGGCGTGGGTCATGTATTCAGCCGCCCGGCGCACCTGCCAGGGCTGAATGTCGTTCTGGAGCTTGTCGAGGCTCAGGCCGTTGGGGCCCCGCAGGGGCTCGAGCCAGGGGCCGCGGAAGTCCCAGAAGCGCATGGTTTCACCGCCGAAGATGATCTCACCGGTGGGGGAGCGCATCAGGTATTTACCCAGACCGGTGGGACCCATGGCCGAACCGATGTTGGCGCCGAGGCGCTGGTCGCGCACCAGGAAGGTGAAACTCTGGGCCTGGGAGGATTCGGCGTTGGTGGGGCCGTAAAACTCCGAAGGATAGGCGGTGTTGTTGAACCAGATGTAGGCCGAGGCGATGAAGCTCATGAAGCTCAGGGCGCCGAGGCTGTAGCTCAGGTAGGCCTCACCATTCCAGATGAAGGCGCGGCGCACCCAGCCGAAGGGCTTGGTGATGGTGTGCCAGATGCCCCCGAAGATGCAGATCAGGCCAATCCAGATGTGGCCGCCAATGATGTCTTCCATCGAGTTGACCCCGATGATCCAGCCCTCGCCACCAAAGGGGGCGCGGGTGAGATAACCGAAGATCACACCGGGGCTCAGGGTGGGGTTGGTGATCAGGCGCACGTCGCCACCGCCCGGAGCCCAGGTGTCGTAGACACCGCCAAAGAACATGGCCTTGAAGACCAGCAACAGGGCGCCGACGCCAAGCAGGATCAGGTGATAACCAATGATGTTGGTCATCTGGTTCTTGTCGCGCCAGTCCTGGGAGAAGAACGAGGAGTAGTTCTCCAGGATTTCTGGGCCGCGCAGGGCGTGGTAGAGGCCGCCCAGACCGAGCACGGCCGAGCTGATCAGGTGCAGCACACCCACCACGAAGAAGGGGTAGAGGTCTGTGACCTCACCGCCAGGACCGACGCCGTAGCCGAGGGTGGCTACGTGGGGGAACAGGATCAGACCCTGCTCGTACATGGGCTTGTCGAAGGTGAAGTGGCTCACTTCGAACAGCATCATGGCGCCGGCCCAGAAGACCATCAGGCCAGCGTGGGCCACGTGGGCGCCGAGCAGGCGGCCGGAGAGGTTGATCAGGCGGGCGTTACCGGCCCACCAGGCATACCCTGTGGAGTCGAGGTCTTTGCCCCCGACAACCAGGTTTGAATTAAAGGGCGTTTCCACGGGGCAGAACCTCTTCAGGGAAGACGAAGTTTTCATGCGGCTGGTCAGCCGGTGCCATCCAGGCACGCAGACCTTCATTCAGCAAGATGTTCTTGGTGTAGAAGGTT
>NZ_JAGQCQ010000108.1:0-10632 GCF_024346275.1 Cyanobium sp. BA20m-p-22 | reverse complement strand
AGCAGATCGACACCCTCTGGCGTGAGCACCTGCAGGCAATGGACGCCCTGCGGGAATCGGTGGGCCTGCGCGGCTACGGCCAGAAGGATCCGCTGATCGAATACAAAAACGAGGGCTACGACATGTTCCTGGAGATGATGACCCAGATGCGCCGCAACGTGATCTATTCAATGTTCATGTTCCAGCCGGCGCCGGCGCCCCAGGGAGCTACCGCCTGAAGCTGATGGGCCTGGCCGGCGGGGAACACCTGATCGCGAATGCTTCCGCAAGCCCCGCCCAAACTGCAACCCAACCCCAACCTCCTGATACCTTTTCGCCAGCGAGCGCTCGCCGTTTACCTGAGCGCCTAATTTGCAACGCCTAGTTCCCCACGCTTGATTTGCAGCTGGCGCAAGCACACGGCCAAGAATTACGTGGCGCCGGCGGATACTCCGCCCTGAAGAGCTCCCTGCTCCCTGGTTCGGCCTAGATTCTTGGTGACCAGATGGTCATCTGGTCATTTGCTGTCGATTCTGGTCATGAAAACGGTTGGTTTGGCGGAGGCCAAGGCCCAGTTGTCGGCATTGCTCGACGCCGTCGAGGCGGGCGACGAGGTGGTGATCACGCGGCGGGGGCAGGTGGTGGCTCGATTGGTGCGCGATCACGGCTCTGCCCGTGAGCCTGGCGCCAGTACCTGGGTGCAGCGGCTGCGGCGGTTGCACGCGGAAGCCCCACCCATGGAAGCCAGTGCCGTGGAGTTGGTGCGTGAATTGCGCGACGAGCCATGACTGTCACGACAGGTGAGCAGGCTGGCCCCGTTTATCTGGATAGCTGCGTGTTGTTGTCGCTCTTCCTGGGCGACAGCGGCTTTGACGCCTCCGAGAAGTGGCTGCTCAGCCGCGATGGCACGGAACTTTGGATCAGCCACTGGGTGTTGCTGGAGTTTGCTGGTGTGGTGGCGACATGTGTGCGTCGTGGCCAGCTCACGGCTGAACGGGCCCGATGGATCGAGAGCGAGTTTGAGTGTTTCCGCCAGGAGCGGCTGCGCTTGCTGGAGCCGCGTGGCAGCGACTTTCTGCAGGCCCGCCAGTGGCTCCAGCAGAGCCAAGATCTGCCGCTTCGCTCCGGCGACGCCCTGCATCTCGCCCTGGCAAAGCGCCACAAACTCACCCTGGCCAGTGCCGACCGTGGCTTGGGCCAGTGTGCCCACGCCCTGGACTTACCTCTGCAACTGATCGGCTGACAGACGCGTCTCCAGCCTGCTTGCCCCGCGCCGATGGGCAAGGGCCGCGTAATCGGCGTCTGCACTGGCTGACGGAGAACGCCTGATTCGCTGCTCCTGATTAGCTGCTCCCAATTCGCCAACGCTCAAGATTCTGTACAGACCGTACAGAATTGAGGACTTCCCCCTGAGCCGCCAGCGAGGCTCCAAGCCCGCCAAGCCCCGCACGGGCTGCAGCCGCAACCAACGCTCTGAGCCTTGGCCGTAGCCCTAATTGAGAGCAGTAATAGCTCTCAACGGCTGGAGGCGGCGGCTAATCCGCAGGCCATGGCTGTTCCCTAAGCAATCAACCAACTTCTGGCCCTGGATTGCCGAACAACTTGGCCAGCTGGGCAATCACAGCGGCGCGATCACCATCGGCCAGGGCACCCAAGGGGCCGAGCACCAGTCGCTCATCCAGGGTGAACAACTTCAGACGCACCACACAGGGTTGGGGCAGGCCCGCAGCCTGTAGATCCTCAATCGGCCAATCCAGGGGCCAGGAGGATTGGCGCGCCGAGGTGATCATCGCCAGCAGCAGGTGGCCGCAGGCCTGCTGAAAGGCTGGCTGGGAGAGCACCAGAGCAGGCCGCCGCTTCTGGGCCAGGCGATCGGTGAACGGAAACGGCACCCGAAGCACAGCAAAGCTGTCGAAAGCACTCACAGCTCTGCAAAGGCCTGCTCATCGGCCGGGCTGCTCCACTCGCTCAGCGTGCCCTCCAGCCCCTGCAGATAGGCCACATCCAGGGGTGCCACGGCCCGCACCCGCACCGAGCCATCCTCCAGCTCCCAGCTGAGCAGATCACCCTGCCGCAGACCCAGGGCGTCACGCACAGCCTTGGGCACGGTGATTTGCCCCTTGGCGGTGAGTGTGGCGACCTCCATTGCAAGCCCCACGCGAGCCCATCCAGTCTACGCCGAAAACCTCCTTGCGGTAAGGCATCCTTACCGAGGACAGGGTGGAACCGCTGCTGGCGGTGGCGCTGATGGGCGCAGCTCCCAGCAACGGCAGCGAAGCAGGATTCGCTTCCCCTGAGCCACCAGCACCCCCAGCCCGAACAAACAGTCTCTCCAAAGGCGGCGGCCCCGATTCGAGCATCCCCCGCGAAGCCGCCAAGATGACTCTCCGCTGCCAACTCAACCGCCGCTGCGGCCCCTTGAGCGAAGCCACCACCGCCCAGATCCAGGGCCTGCTCGACTTCCAGGGCCCGGCAGAGCTGGCCGCCTGGCTGGCGGGAAACACTTGAGGAGACCCCTCTGATTTGCAGCTGAGCAGGAATCTGTACAGCTTGTACAGAGCCTCTAAGGCTGTTTTTGAGCGCCTTAGCGTCGCCAACGCCACCACCGGCTGATGGCGCTACCAGAGAAGCCGGCAAGGGAAGACCTGCAGGGCAGGATCGAGAGTCACCAGCTTGAGCATGGCCAGCTCAGCCTGGGCGGCTAGCAGGCGATCAAAGGGGTCACGGTGGGGCATGGGGTAGCTGCCGGCATGCAGGCCCTGCTGCAGCGTGATGGGCAGCAGCTCAAAGCCCTGAGCGATGAGCAGCTGGGGAAGGTCGTTGAGCAGTTCGCCGATGCCAGGCAATTTGCCGATGCGCACCATGGTGGCGATCTCCCAGCCGGAAGCGGCGCTCACATACACCGCGTTGGCGGGGTCATTGATGCCGGCATAGGCGGCAGGCGAGAGCCGATCCGGCTCAGCCAGCCACCAAAGCAGGGCATGGGTGTCGAGCAAGAGCTGGGTCATCGTGGACCTGGCCAAAGCAGGGGGTGCTCAGCGGCAGCAAGCTCCTCCTCCGGCAGAGGCTGCAGTAGCTCTTCCGGCGTTGGCAGTGTGATGCGGCCAGCCAAAACTCCGGCCTTGCGCCCGCGGCACGATGGCTCGAGAGGCACCAAGCGCGCCCAGGGTGTTCCACCTTTGGCCACAAGGATCGTTTCACCGGCGTGGGCGGCATCGATTAGCCGCGAAAAGTGGGTCTTGGCCTCATGCACATTCACAACACGCTCAGCCATGGGGTGCCGGTCCCTTTGCGACAAGCTTAGTCCGCTCCCGGACCAAGCGGGAGGCTTGGGCTGGTGGCTGACTTAACGATGGGGCGCCACCGTTGACCTGCCGATCCGCAACCTTTCAAAGCACTGCCCAAGATTCCGTACGGTCTGTGCAGAACTGCAAAGCGTGATTTTAATTTATTCGGCTTTTTTTACAGTCGTACCGCATCAGCGCCGAGCCTCGCATCGTCTTGGCTGCCTAAATGTTCGTTTTTAGTGCCCCCTCAATTTTTGAAGTGTGCGGTACTTCCGCCGCTTACAGGTGGGGTAGCTCGGTGAGCCGATAATAGCTCCTGCCCGCCTGCAGTTTTGTTGAATTGTTGTGCCTAGATTTTGCCAATAATTGCCATATAAGTCTTCCATATAAGCCTTCCATATAAGTCTTCAGTCTTGCTCTAAATCGTATTCCTGAAGAGCGCCGGCTCCCATTCACTTGCCCTGCCGCTTGCCCTGCCGCCTGCTGAGCGATCAAGCCAGCCCGATCTGCTGGTTGTGGAGCTCAGTTGCGCGCCAAGCAGGGCTGACGTCTTGGCTGGCCCCTACCTCCTGGTTTCACTCCTCCATTCGCAGCTGTGCAGGAGTCTGTACAGCTGTACAAACTCGAGTAGGCATCCCAGTCCGACCCCAGCTAACTCGACATTTGCGGGTGTTTCTGGGGGAGGTGCGCTAGACCAGCCTGGAAGACCTGAGCCAGCAGATCCTGGTCAGGCGGCCTGATCTAGACACGGTTGTGTTGCCTCGGTGAGCTGGTGCAACGGTTACCCCAGCCCACCTTGAGCGAGGCCACCACCGCCCAGATCCAGGCGCTTCCTTTCGCCAACCTGCAAGCCGACACCCATTTCTGGCTAGGCTGGCCAAGTGCCGAGCTGGTGGTCATGCAGGTGAACATGCTGGATGCCAAGAGCCAGCTGTCGCGGCTGGTGAAGGCAGCCCTGGCCGGTGAAGAGGTGATCATTGCCAGCCATGGCAAGGCCCAGGTGAAGTTGGTGCCGTGCGCGTCGGCCGCCGGTTTGAAGCGGCTTGGCGCTCTGGCAGCGGCCTCGCCCGAGCTCCTGGCCAACCAGGTGGATGCCGCCTTCGGTGAGGCTGTGGATCAGCAGGTGGCCGAGCTGTTCAACAGCTGATGCGGCTGTTGCTCGACACCCAGGTGATGCTCTGGTGGCTCCTCGACGATCCACGGCTGGGATCCAATACACGAGAGTTGCTGGTCGCCAGCCCCTGCCTGGTGTCGGTCGCCAGCATCTGGGAGGTGGCCATCAAGCACCGTCTCGGCAAGTTGGACGTGACACCGGCCGCCTTCCGCGATGAGAGCCTTGGCGCCGGTGCTGCGCTCCTGCCGGTGCTCGATGCGCATGTGATTGAAACCGCCCAGCTGCCCCTGGTGCATCACGACCCTTTTGATCGGCTGTTGATTGCCCAGGCGCGGGTCGAGGGGCTGATGGCCGTGTCATCCGATGGTCACTGGCCTGGCTACGACGTGTCGCTGCATCGCGTCTGAGAAGCTTCCCCCTAAGCCACCAGGAGTCCCAGCCCGTCCACCGCCAAAGCGCTCGCCGCCCTCCCGAAGGGTTGCGCCGCTTACGGGCGGGTCACTACCGCGTGGTGCGCATCGGCCATCGCGCCGGAGGCGCTTTCCTCGCACTGACGTCGCTACCGCCGGGATCCGGGCCCGGCCGCCAACGCCTGATTCGGCAGCTGTGCAGGAGTCTGTACAGCTGTACAAACTCATGGAGGCGCCCAAATTGTCATGGCGGTTGGCTTCCCCCTGAGCCGCCAGGCGCCCCAGCCCGAACAAACCACTCAGCCGCCACCCGCCAACGAGGTGGGGCCTATACCCTCACCATCTCCACCGAACTGCTGGAGGCCGGAGCCACCAAGCCATCGCGGGCAGGCCATCGAGGTGGAGCTGGATCGCGGCTCGGATCTCGCCCCGCACGGCCTCACGGGTGGAGCCAGCAGCCACACATCCAGGCAGATCCGGTACGTAGGCCGAAAAGCCGGTGCCCGTTGGTTCAATCACCACGGCGTAGGTGTGACTCATCGAAGGAGACCTCCAGACTGCTTTTCAATGCTGCGCAGGGTGCCGGGCGCCAGTTCATCACTGGACTTTCCCGCCACCGTAACCCTGCCGGGCCGAATCAGATGCTTGAACTGGCGCCTCCAGCCGCTTGATCACCACAGCAACCTTCACCTCATCCGCCTATTCAGCCCTCTGGCCAGAGCAGCACAGGAGCGCATTTGGGGGCATCCGTGAAAACACGGCTTGCGGGCGTGAACCTGATCTGGAGGACTTCCCCCCAAGCCGCCAGGCGTCCCAGCCCGAACGAGCTGCTCACGAGCTGCAACCCCAAGCAGCAGCTACGTTTTCGCCAGCCAGCGCCGCAACTTTGCAACACCGACCGCTTGGACCTACCGGATCTTCCAGAACACACCGCATCAACTCCGCGCACTGTTGACAGACGACCTGGGCGCCAGGGTTCTGGCTGCAGGAACCCTATGAGGGTCTTACGCTGCATCCACAGCTGGAAGCCCTGGATGATCGAGGGCTGATCCCTTGCCGCCATTGGAGTTTGAGTGGGATGACAACAAAAGCCAGCAAACCTTCCAAGACCGTGGTTTCGACTTTGGGTTTGCGACCCAGGCCTTCTCAGACCCCTCGGGTTTCAGAGAACCCGATCAACGGCTCCCCTACGGCGAAGATCGGTTTCGTTTCTACGGTGAGATCCAGGGGAAACTCTTCGTTGTCATCTACACCGAGCGGCAAGGACGGTTCCGAATCATCTCCGCCCGAAAAGCCAACACTCGTGAAATACAGGCTCACGGCCAACGGCGAGCTGATGCACCAGAAGCCTGACGGGACTTGGGATGCCGCCACAGCCCGGGCCGACTGGGAACGGATCAACAGCACGACTGATGCTGAGATTGAGCGGCAGGAAATCGCTGATTTAGTGGAAGCAGCCTTGCACCTTCAGGTTGGTGGGCTCCCTGCTCTGGCTGCGCGCCTGGATGTGAGCCCATCGTCTGTGAGGCGTTGGCGCCGTGCACGTGTGATGCCCTCTGCTGCTCATCAGCAGCGTCTGCACCACCTCCTCACGACGCTGTAGAGAGTCCGGGTGCTGCCGGAGTAAATCATGGTGATTGCCGGCATTCCCCGCGAAGAGATCCGCCACACCCGGGCCGTACAGAACTGGCTTGCTGCGGGCCGCCAAGAGGGGCTCCAGGAGGGCAAAGCCCAGGAAGCCGCCAAAAGTTACCCTTCGCCTCCTCAACCGCCGCTGCGGCCCCCTCAGCGAAGCCACCACCGCCCAGATCCAGGCCCTACCAGTGGAGAAGTTGGAAGCCCTGGCCGCCTGGCTGGCGGGAAACACTTGAGGCGGCCCCTCTGATTTGCAACTGTGCAGGAGTCTGTACAGCTGTACAAACTCGAGGAGGCGCCCAAATTGGCATGGCGGCTGGCTTCCCCCTGAGCCGCCAGGCGCCCCAGCCCGAACAAACCGCTCTGCCTCCAACCGCCAATGGGGTTCCAGATGCATCAAGCCCCGCCTGGCGGCGCATCTGGAAGTGGTGGTGATCACGCCACCTGCGGGTGTTTCTGGGGGAGGTGCACTGGATCAGCCTGGAGGATATGAGCCAGCAGCCAGATCTCGACCCCCTGCTGAACCTGCTCACCCTGCCAGTGCGGCCATGATCTAGACAAGGTTTTACCGCTTATCTGGTGTACCGCCTATCTGGTGTACCGCCTATCTGGTGCAACGTTTGCCTGAACTCACCGAGCAGCAAATTATGGAGATCGCCCGCATTCTCTGAGAAGAAATCTTTCTTACCAGGGCAGTGCAGGCCCGGCTTGCGGAGGGGCGCCAGGAAGGCGAAGCGGCCCTTGTCGCTGGAGCTGGTCGCACAAGGCAGAACCGCCTTACGCTGGGCTCAGCTGATGCTTCGGCCATGCGGTTACCACCGGCACGCTCACGCAGTGCAACCCTCACGGTCACCACCAAGGGCCAGGTGACCTTGCGCAAGGAGCTGCTTGCCCATCTCGGCGTTGAGCCCGGCCAGCGGATTGACGTGGAGGTGCTGCCCGGTGGGCGGCTCGAGCCCCATGCCGAACAGGCCACCGGCACGATCAACGGTTTCATAGGGCTACTGGCCGGGCGCAGCAAGCACCGAGCCAGCTTGGAGGAGATGCACGAGGCCATGGAGGCTGGTTGGGCCGCGCTGTCCAGCAGCGAGCGCAAATCAGGCAGCTCAAGCCTGTGAAGATCACCGCCGACACCAACGTGCTGGTGCGGGCGCTGGTGCAGGCAGAGTTGGTGGGTGTTCCACTGCCGGTGCTGTGCGAACTGGTGTGGGTGCTGCGGCGGGTGTATCGCTTCAGCGCCAGCGACTGCATTGGCGCCATCGAAGCACTGCTGGCCAGCGCCAGCGTGCGGGTGGATCGCTCAGCTGTGGGCATCGGGCTGCAGCTCCTGGCCGCCGGTGGTGACTTCGCCGATGGAGTGATTGCCTATGGAGGCCGCCAACTAGGCAGCGAACAACTGGTGACCTTCGACCAGGAGGCTGCGCGGCTTCTAGCTGCAGTCGGTGAGCCTGTGATTCTTCTTTGAGTGCATCAGAAGGACTTCCCCCTGAGCCGCCAGGCGCCCCAGCCCGAACAAACCGCTCAGCCTCCTGCCGCTAACGAGGCTCCAAACCCACCAAGCCCCTCACGGGCTGCAGCCCCAACCCCAAGCCGCGGCTACCTTTTCGCCAGCAAGCGCCGCTGCCAGTGAACACCGGACGCTGGTATTACCGCGTCTTCCAGAGCGCCCCCGACCTGATCCGCTCACTGCTACCCGGCTCAGCCGCCGCCGCCAACGCACTGGGCCTCGACCCAGCCGCTGCCGCTGGAGAAGTTGGAAGCACTGGCCGCCTGGCTGGCGGGAAACACTTGAGACGACCCCTCTGTTTTGCAACTGTGCAGGAGTCTGTACAGCTGTACAAACTCATGGAGGCGCCCAAATTGGCATGGCGGCTGGCCTCCCCCTGAGCCGTCAGGTTTCCCAGCCGGAACGAACCCCGGTGCCACCTAGCCCCAGGCAATCAACCCAACCCAGTTGGCTTTGTCCTGATGAGTGCGCCATACTGACAAAGCCAACCCGCACTGCAAGCTCGAGGTTGCCGTCATGGCTGTTCAGGAGTCGGGGCCTGCGTCTGTACTTGCGGGCGACCCCCAGGCGAGCGCGTTGCTGCTGCGCGTGAATCAGTTGGTTCTCAGCAAACTGGCCTTGCCGGGAGGGCCTGTACAGGCGATGAGTCATCGGCAGGCTCCAGTGGCCCTCGACGACCTCAGTCTGCTCACAGAGCTGGTGATCGAGGCCTGGCGCCTAGAGCCGACGCCACCGCCGCGGCACGCGCTGCTACGGCTGCGAGGCGAGCAGGCCCTAGCCCAGCTGCTCAAGTCCAGCGGCGGCAGCCTTAGCTGTGCAGAAGTGCAGCAACTGCTCAAGCTGAGTGGCGAGGGAGTGCGCAAGCGGCGCGATCGCAAGCGGCTGCTCGGTTGGCGCCATGGCAAACATACCGTGTATCCGGCCTTTCAGTTCGATCTGGCCGGCGGGCGGGTGTGGCCAGCCCTGGAAGCGGTGTTGCCCCTGCTCGACACCGACAGCGGCCCGGCTCAGGTGCGCTTTCTGCTGAGCCCTGACCCTGCGCTGGGCGACACCCCGGCCGCTCTGCTGTGCAGAGCGGAACCGCTGGCACTGGAGGAGGTGAGCCGTAAGGCACGCCAGTTTGGCTGCCAATTGGCTCGCTGACGTGCGCCTGCCGCTGCCGCCGCCGCAACAGGCCCGAGGGCTGCGCCTGCTGCGAATTGCTGCCGGTAGCCAGTGGCTTCGGATCCATCGCTGCCACCACTCCATTGCACTTCATTGGGGACGGCATGGGCAGGGCCGTTGGAATGCTCCTGATGCTGCCTTTGGCGTGCTCTATGTGGCGGGCGATCTGGAGACAGCCTTTGCTGAAACTTTTGGCCATCAAATGATGGCCAGCCACCTTCCGGCGGCCGTGAAGTTCCTCAGCCGCCAGGAACTGGAGGAGCGCTGCATTGCCAGGCTCATAGCTCTTCGTGATCTGCAGGTGTTGGATCTCAGGGGGGCGGCCCTGGCCCGCCTGAATCTGGATGCCCAGCTGCTCAGCACCTGCGAGCAGTTGCCGGTGTGCCAGGCCTGGTCGTACTGGTGGCACGAGGCGGCTGAGCAACCCGATGGGCTTATCTATCCCTCGCGCCTTTTACCCCTCGGCACCAACCTGGCGCTTTACGAGCGTTGCACCGATGCGTGGGAGGAGGAATGCCTCGGCGATCTGATGCATTGGCCTGCAATCTCCCCAGAACCTGCCGTGTTGGAGATCCTCGATGCCCACGGCTGGGGCTTGGTGGGATGACCAGTCACCTTGCACCAGGAGCCTTAGCGAGCAGGCAGCGAAGAGGAGCTCAAGGATGGGAGCTTCGAGATCTGCCGCTGAGAGCGAGCGGGGATCATCGGCCCCATCCGAACTCAGCCGGAACGAACCACCTACGACCCAGCCCTCAAGCGCGGCCAGATGCTCCGTGTATGGCGGCAACCGCAACCTGCCCTTCTCTATGCGCAACACCTAGTTCCCTCTCTGATTTGCAACTGTGCAGGAGTCTGTACAGCTGTACAGATTCAGGCTGTACAAACTCGAGGAGGAGCCCAAATTGGCATGGCGGCTGGCGTCCCCCTAAGCCATCAGGTTTCCCAGCCGGAACGAACCCCGGGGCCGCCGCACCCCAGCAACACCCGGCACCACCACCTCCCGCACGACCTGCAGCCCCAACCCCAAGCAGCGGCTACCTCTTCGCCAGCAAGCGCCCGCAGCCAGTGTAGACAAAGTCGGCCGGAGGCCATACACCGACCATTGGTATTACCGGGTCTTCCAGAGCGCCCCCGATCTGATCCGCTCACTCCTGCCCGGCTCAGCCGCCGCCGCCAACGCGCTGGGCCTCGACCCAACCGCTCTCGGCGATCGGCTCTATCGATTTGAAGCTCTTGAAATCAAAGAGCTCAGCCACCGCCTCGATGGCGTGCTCTGGCCCAGGGTGCCCGGTGGTGCTCCTGGAGGTGCAGATGCACCCGGATTCAGGTTTCCAGCACTGCCTGGCGGCGCAGACCTACCGCTTTCTGCAGCGGCACCCGCAGGTGGAGCACCTGGAGGTGGTGGTGATCACGCCACACCAGCGCCACAGGCTGGGGCCGGCCCAGCTAATGCGAAACCTGCGGGTGTTTCTGGGGGAGGTGCACTGGATCAGCCTGGAGGCCTTGAGCCAGCAGCCAGATCTCGGTCCCCTGTTG
>NZ_JAGQCQ010000107.1:0-10651 GCF_024346275.1 Cyanobium sp. BA20m-p-22 | reverse complement strand
TAACTGTGCGTTTGAGCTGCCTACGCCCTGCTATTTGGCTGAGATCGGATCCAGGTTGCGGTTCCCTTTTTCAGGAGTCCCTAAGTGGTGCGTCCTTGAAATAAAATCTTGAAAAGGAAATCTCACCTAAGGTGCTTTATGGCATACTTCTGTATTCAATATCTCCGCAACACCTCGGCGATGACTAATTCAGCACCTGCAAACATTTGTTTGCCTACGTTCTTTGTCCTATTCGATCGTGCTGCGCGCTCAGATCGTACTGGCCCTGCTGGCCAGCCCGCACAAAAACTTCCAAACTGTGAATAAACAAACAACCACCCAATGCCAATCTGCTAAAATAGATGTCTTAAGTACTGAATGCTGGAGCGACTGTATGGCATCTTGAGCAGGCGATGAGCAGACCTTTCATGGCCCGCCATGAAAACCGTTAGTATTTGCGGTGTGACCTTAAGAACCATTAATCCAAGCACAGCGCCTCAAATTCAACTTCCTCTTTTTATTTAACTTCAAATCCTAAATTTTTACCTGCATAGCGTCCAAGTCCTATAGCTATAGCCAGATATTAAAATTCCCATGCTAGCGCTCCCCGTTACATACTCCCAACGCACATTTAGCATTTGCATTATAACATATCGTCGTCCAAAATTATTAAAGAGGTGCCTCGATTCATTGCCTAGTCAGCTAGGAAAGTTTGATCCTTGCCAATATCAAGTCATTGTAAGCGATGATTGCCCAGCAAGAAGCTCCCGCGATGTAGTTTTAGATTCTGGTTTCGCAACTTGGGTACAGGGCCCCAATCGTGGCGTCGCGGCAAATAGGAATAATGCTGCAAGTGCTTCAAATGGTGACTGGATCCTTTATCTTGATGATGATGAAATCGTAGGAAAAATGTGGCTAGAAACGATATATGGTGCAATTCTGGCTGGAAATTTTGATGTTATTGAAGGGAGGGTTGAGCCTACAAATTTTCCAGATAGCATTTTATGGTATGCACCAGCAATTTCATCTGGTGGAGCATATTGCACTGCAAATTTAGGGATACGCCGCGATCTGCTTTTAAGTCTAGGTGGGTTTAATGAAAAACTATCCGTGTCTCACGAAGATACTGAAATGGGAGCCCGTATTCGAAAAGCCGGCCTTAGAAGTGTATACCTAGATGAAGCAGTAGTTTACCATCCCGCTCGAAAGCTCGCACTGTCACAGGTCTGCAGGAGAATGATAAATCTTCAACTGACAAGTTTCACCATAAAAGATATTGAGATAAAGGGATTTTCTGCTCGTCCAATTCTTAACTTATGTGATTTTACGCTTAAATACTGGTACAGAGTATCTCGGTTCGAATTAGCTGCTCGCCAACCCAGGCACTGGCGGCGTCCTATCTTAGCTTGCTTTCTGCTCGCACTTACTATTCCATTTGGATTCCTCAAAACAATAATTTTTCTTTGTAAAGGAACTGCGAGTAATTGAGTTTTCTAGGCACATGCATCCACGACGCGAGGCCTTACTGCTTTGTAATATCTAAAATATTTTCAAAGCCTTGGTGCTTAATGATACTTGCTTGATCTTCCTGAATGCAATTAGATATGCGAATCCAGTTTGATGGTCCCTTGAAGAACAGGGAAATTTCTGCTGACGAGGGCTCTTGAGGCTTGCCAAGGAACTTTTTTACATTGATATCACTGATACTGGCCTAATTACGACCCATTGCCATGGTCACGCAGCTAGTCACATATTCAACACAAGCCATGATCATCGAAACAATACGGTTATGCTCTTGGGCTGCTTCGCTAGGAGCGTGATCTAGCCTTCTCAATACCTATCAGACTCAATACTATTGGGCTTCGTAGTAGGCCGACTTCATTTAGAGACTCCAGTGCTGTGACCTGTGAATCTCCTAAAAATTGAATCATGGGAAAAGCTGCCATTATTAGGAATATATAGAATCAGAATTTTACGCTTAAACTTAGGTTTGATGGTTTCATGTTTGGTAAGTGCAGCGAGACAAAAGATTTGGTTTTATCGATTTGATTAAATTCTAGTTTGAAGATTTTATAACATCGAGCGGGCCCTGGCTCTGGCTCCTTTTTTGTTTAAAAATTTCCAACACTGATAATGAGGCAGGAGTAAGCTAATCAAGCATGTTAACGGTTCACCTGCCTTCAAGTCTCCCCAGGCCATTGTTCGTGCTGAAAACCAAACCAGTTTGCAATATGCCTTAACTCCAAATAATTCGTCTTTCCCCGCATACCATCTCCAGTAACGTTCCAAAACCTCCGGGAGAGAATTAAGAATATTACAATATACATGCAATGATGGGTCGCCGATTGTCTCGAAATCAGCCGCTGCCAGCCGGTTACCCAGTTCAGCATCCTCCGAATGGCGCAAACTGGCGTCATATCCTCCCACAGCCGCTACCGCACTTGAACGCACCATTGTGCCAAAGGTGATGAACGATGCGCCTTTAGATGCACTGCGGGGGATTCCGGCCTTGAAGAGATTTCTTGCCCGCCACCTCGATACCACCCCCTGAGGATTTGGATCAGTGATCAAACCAACGACGGCTGCCACCTTGCAATCTTCGAACCAAGGCAAGGCACGGGCAGCAAAATCGGCTTGGAGAATGTTTGTAGCATCGCAGCAGAGCACAAATTGATGTCGGGCCACTTCCATAGCCAGCTTGCGTGTGGCTCCGCGACCTAAATTGTGTTTTTGCTGCAATACCCTTACTCCGGCGGCCTCTAGGAGATCTACGCTGTTGTCGGTTGAACCATCATCGATTGCGAATACCTCATCTAGCGGCGGTTGCTGACTGCGCAATGAATCGACGGCAGCCAGTACGGTCTGGGCATTATTGTAAAAGGGAACGTAGCCGGAAATACCCACAATTCGAATAGGATTTGATAGGATTGTGATCTGATTAAAACATATATAGCCCAAATGATGCCTGACCACGACCGGGGCTGGTCAATGTGTAGCCTAGTTGATGCGCAGGGCTGTTTTGCTTTTTTTGGCAGGGTGAGGTGAGATAGTCAAGCACTTACAATGTTGTAAGACTATACGTGGTGGCCATGGTTTTGTCGGATTTAGTTGGTTCTTTTCTTTTTGATCTGAGATAGCAATACTTGGCCTACTCCTTTGCCCATTTTATTGGTGGTTGGCCCCTTTTTTGGCTGGCCAGCCAGAATCTTCTCTCCCCAGCTGGCGAAAAGCGCGATTTCCCATGACCCCCTCAACCCTTGAGCGGCCAGCTGGCCAGTTCATCGCCACCATCATCCCCACCAAAAGCAAGCCTCAGCAGCGCCGTACCGACGATGTAGCCACCAAGGGGTTTGGCAGTGGCGGGGCCGCAAAGGGCAGAAAACGCAAGGCCGGCGGCAAGCGCAGTCCGGCCCTCAGCAAGGCCGACTGGGGTCCCTTGGGGAAGCATCCCGATCTAGATGCGATCGTTGCCCGCCAGCGCCTGCACCTACCCCTCTGCGGCCGGCTGAGCGAGCTGGAGGTAAACCAGGCGTGGAAGCGCTGCGCCAGTGAGCACCATCCCGACCGGGGCGGCGAGCACGACACCATGCAGTTGGTAAATGGAGCGCGGGATCTGCTGCTGGGTCGCAGCCTCAGCCCGTCCTAAGCCGCCAGCGCTTCGGCCTCGACGGGCTGCACAGCAAAGGGCAGGGCGGAGACCTCCTGCTGGCTGAGCCGCCGGCTCCAGGCACCGGCCACCGGGTGGTTCCAGCGGAAACCCGCCTCCTTGGCCCTGTGGCGTTCGGCATAGGGAAGATTGGCCCGATACAGCAGGCGCGGCTGCAGTGCTGCCGCCAGCAGGGCTTCCAGGTCCCCGCAGCGCTCGAACACCTGCACTAAATAGATGCAGTCGGTGAGGGCCCGGTGGGCCGCCCACACCGGCACCCCGTAGGCCAGGGCCAGATCCCGCACAGATGGGGTCCCCCGCAGCTGCCGCTCCGCTGGCCAGCGGATGTCCTCCATCGAGCAGATCCAGGGCTTGTCGATGGCGGGCAAGGGATCCCGGCCAAACCACTGGGCATCAAAGCCCACGTTGTGGGCCAGCACCGCATCGGCAGCCGCCACCAGGGCCTCGAAATGCTCCAGGCCGGCCCGCCAGGGCTGGGCCAGGCGGGTCACGGCCGCCGGGATGCCATTGATGGCCTCAGCCGGATTGGCCTGGGCGGGCAGCAGGAAGGAAACCTGGGCCAGCACCGCCCGCTGGGGCACCTGGAACAGCACGGCCCCCACCTCGATGCACTGGGCAGAGGCTGGTTCCAGGCCCGTTGTCTCGGTGTCGAGAATCAGCAGGGTGGTTGGCGACTGACTTGCTGGTGACTGACTGCTTGGCGAGGGCGGATCTGGCGAGGGAGAAGGGGGCGCCTGGGGCAGATCGCCTTGCTCCCAGAGGCTGGGCTGCACCTCCTGCGGAGAGGTCACGCTTGATTGGGCGACTAAGCCCCAATCCTCCCAGCCCAAGCCGGCGTTGGCCAGGCTTGCCGGCCTAGGCTGATCCAAGTGAAATTGGATTTGGGCCGTGGCTGTGGCTGTTGGAGACCAGGCCCCCCTGATCGCCCTGCTCGATCAACACGGCAAGCAATGCCGCAGCGACCAACTGGCGGCCAAATCCCTGGTGCTGTTCTTCTATCCCAAGGACGAGACTCCGGGCTGCACGGCCGAGGCCTGCGCCTTCCGCGACAGTTACGCCGATCTCCAGGCCCTTGGCGCCGAGGTGTGGGGAGTCAGTGGTGACGGTGCCGCCAGCCACCAGCGCTTCGCCAGCCGCCACAACCTCCCCTATCCCCTGCTGGTGGATCAGGGCAACCAGCTGCGTAAGGCCTTCGGCGTGCCCGCCGTGCTGGGCCTGCTGCCTGGCCGGGTTACCTACGTGATCGACGGCCAGGGCGTGGTTCGCCACATCTTCAACAACCTCCTCGACGGAGCAGCCCACCGCAACGAAGCCAGGGCGGCCCTGCAACGGCTTGCCCTTTGACCATGACGCGCTGGCGCCAAAGGGGTGACATCTGGGAACTGGAACCGGCGGCGCTCGAGCGGGGCACCATTGAATTCATCGGCGGCAGCTACCTGGCCGCCTCGCCCCAGCTCAGCTACCGGCGCCTGCTGGAAGCCCTAGCTTCTTTGGGTTGGCGGGTGCGGGCCTGGAGCTACGTGCCGGGGTTTGACCATCAAGACCAGGCCAACCTGGCCTGGCGCCGCTTCCGCCAGCTGCGCGGGGCTGAGGAAGCTGTGCTTCGGCTCGGCCACAGCCTGGGCTGCAAGCTCCAACTACTGGCACCGGATGGCGGCCGGGGATCCAGCGCCCTAGTGGCCCTTAGCTTCAACAATTTCTCGGCCGAGCGTTCCATCCCCCTGCTGGCGGAGCTGGGCCAGCAGTTCAACTTCCGCAGTGAGTTCAGCCCCTCGCCGGAGCAAACCCTCACTCAGGTGGCCCTCACCTACCGCCAGCCCCGCAACCTGCTGGTGCGCTTCAACCGCGACCAGATCGACCAGAGCAAGCGGCTGATCGGGGTATTGCAGGCCCGCCCTGATGACGCCAGCGAGCTCCAGGAGCTGCCCGGCGACCACCTGGCCCCCGCCAGTGCCGGGTTGCGCCAGAACCTCCTGGGCAAATGGGCCGATGATCCGGCCCGCCAGCAGGCCCTGGAGCGGATCGCCCGCACCATTGACACCTGGGCGGGCTAAACCCGCAGGGCATCGAGCACCGAGCGATCCTCCAGGGTGGAGGTGTCGCCGCTCACCTCCTGGCCGG
The DNA here is from genome assembly GCF_024346275.1 of Cyanobium sp. BA20m-p-22. Taxonomy (NCBI): domain Bacteria; kingdom Bacillati; phylum Cyanobacteriota; class Cyanophyceae; order Synechococcales; family Prochlorococcaceae; genus Cyanobium; species Cyanobium sp. BA20m-p-22. The sequence goes on along the minus strand of NZ_JAGQCQ010000107.1, from coordinate 4,884 downwards.
CGGCCAGGGCCCGCAGGATCCGGCGCATGATCTTGCCGCTGCGGGTCTTCGGCAGGGCATCGGTGAACCTGATCAGATCCGGCCTGGCGATCGGCCCGATCTCCTTGCCCACGTGGGCCCGCAGCTCTGCCATCAGGGCTTCATCGCCGCTGCGGCCCCCCTCCAGGCTGACAAAGGCCACAATGGCTTCCCCCTTGAGCTCATCGGGGCGGCCCACCACGGCGGCCTCGGCCACGGCCGGATGGCTCACCAGGGCACTCTCGATCTCCATCGTGCCGAGCCGGTGGCCGGAGACGTTGATCACGTCATCGACCCGGCCCATCACCCAGAAGTAGCCATCGCCATCGCGGCGGGCACCGTCACCGGCGAAGTAGAGCCAGGAGCCATCGGCCGGGCGGATCTCCTCCCAGTAGCTCTTTTTGAAGCGCTCGGGATCGCCGTGCACCGTGCGAAACATCCCCGGCCAGGGCCGCCGGATCGCCAGGTAGCCGCCCTGGTCAGCCGCCTGGGACACGCCATCGTGATCGACGATGTCGGCGCTGATGCCCGGCAGGGGCAAGGTCGCCGAACCGGGTTTGGTGGGGGTGGCACCCGGCAGTGGGCTGATCATCACGCCGCCGGTTTCGGTCTGCCACCAGGTGTCCACAACTGGGCAGCGGTCGCCACCGATCACGTTGCGAAACCACATCCAAGCCTCAGGGTTGATCGGCTCGCCCACGGTGCCGAGGATCCGCAGGGAGCTCATGTCGTATTGATCGGGCACCTCGCGGCCACCCTTCATGAAGGCCCGGATCGCCGTGGGGGCGGTGTAGAAGATCGTGCAGCGGTGCTTCTGGATCACCTCCCAGAAGGCGCCCGGCTTGCTCGGCCGCGGTGCCCCCTCGTACATCACCGTGGTGGCGCCAGCCGACAACGGCCCGTAGACGATGTAGCTGTGGCCGGTGATCCAGCCCACATCGGCGGTGCACCAATGGATATCGTCTTCGCGGATGTCGAAGATCCACTGGAAGGTGAGCTGGGCCCAGAGGTTGTAGCCGGCGGTGGTGTGCACCACCCCCTTGGGCTTGCCGGTGGAGCCGGAGGTGTAGAGCACAAACAGGCGGTCTTCGCTGGCCATGGGCTCGGCTGGGCAATCGGTGCCCTGGCCCTCCACCAGCTCATGCCACCACAGGTCGCGGCCGGCGGCCATGGCGCAGTCACCGCCGGCGCCGGCCAGCCGCCGCACCACCAGCACCTGCTCCACGCTGGGGGCGCCCCCATTGGCGGCCAGGGCCTCATCGACGGCTGGTTTCAAGGGCACGGGCTTGTCCTTGCGGAAACCGCCATCGGCCGTGATCACGAGCTTGGCCTGCCCATCGATCAGCCGGTCGCGCAGGGCATCGGCCGAGAAGCCGCCGAACACCACCGAGTGGGGCGCACCGATGCGGGCGCAGGCCAGCATGGCGATTGCCGCCTCGGGAATCATCGGCATGTAGAGGGCCACCAGGTCGCCCTTGCCAACCCCCAGGGCCTTGAGGGAGTTGGCCGCCTTGGCCACCTCGGCGTGGAGCTGGCGGTAGGTGAAGCTGCGCGTGTCGCCAGGTTCCCCCTCCCAGATCAGGGCCGTCTTCTCGGCCCGGGGCCCGGTCAGGTGCCGGTCGAGGCAGTTGTAGGCAAGGTTGGTGGTGCCGCCCTCAAACCACCTGGCGAAAGGCGGGTTGCTCCAGTCGAGCACGGTGTGGAAGGGCTCGAACCAGTGCAGCTCGCTGCGGGCCAAATCCCCCCAGAAACCGTCTGGATCGACCTCAGCCTGGGAGCAGAGGGCCTGATAGGCCTCGAGGGAGCCGATGCGAGCGCTGGCAGCCAGCTGCGGCGGCGGCGCGAACAGGCGCTGCTCCTGCAGCACCGATTCGATCGTTGACCCGGTCGTGGCATCAGGCATCGATCCAGCAGGCAAAAGGGCACTGGACGTATTAAAAGCGCGCGTTGGCGGGCGGTACAGCAACATGGAGGGATGGGTTTACCAGCCGCCTGCCTGTTCGATCTCGACGGCCTGCTGCTCGACACCGAACCGCTGCACAGCCAGGCCTGGCTGGAGGCCACCGCTGGCTTTGGTCTAACTCTGGCTGCAGATCAGCTGTTGGCGCTGCGCGGTCGTCGTCGCCTCGATTGCGCCGAGCAGGTGCGCAGCTGGATCGCCCAGGCGGATCTCGTGCCGCCATCGCGCGAGGCCCTGCTGGCGGTGCGCCAACCGATTGCCGAACTGCTGATGCGCCAGGTGCCAGCCATGCCTGGGGCCCAGATGCTGGTTGAGCGTTGCATCGCTCAGGCCATCCCAGCGGCCTTGGTGAGCAGCAGCAGCGCCGCAGCCGTCGCCCACAAGAGCGGGCCCCATGGCTGGATCGCCCTGCTGGAAAACAGGGTTCTTGGCGATGATCCGGATCTGGGCGCCGGAAAACCAGCCCCAGATCCCTACCTGCTGGCAGCCCGGCGCCTGGGGGTAGATCCGGCCGTCTGCTGGGCCTTTGAGGATTCCCTGGCCGGTGCGCGCTCGGCCAAGGCCGCCGGCTGCTTGGTACACGTGCTGTTGCCGGCTGAACAGAAGTTAGCGGTGGGGCTCAAGCCCCAACTGCCGGGCGGTTGCACCCTCCTGCAGAGCCTGGAGCAGGTGGAATTCAGGTGATCTGGACGAGCCTGATTAAAAAAGCCTGCTCAGCACAAAATCCGGCAGGGCCTTGAGGGCGCGGCTGGCTTCCGAAACGGGCAGCCAGCCCAGGGCAAGGCCCGCTTCCCGGGCGAAGCCCTCGGCCAGGGCCCGGGAGCGGGGAATCGCCTCACAGCTGCGCACCAGGTCGAGGGCCTGTTCGAGGTCGCCGGCCTGGCTGAATTCACGCTCAATCAGGCCAGCTAGGGCCGGCCGCTCCTCGAGGGCATAGAGGGCTGGGGCGGTGAGGTAGCCGGAGGCCAGGTCGCTGGCCGCTGGCTTGCCCAGTTGCTCGTCGTCACCGGTGAAGTCGAGGATGTCGTCGACCACCTGGAAGGCCAGACCCAGCTGGCGGCCGAAGCGGTAGAGCTCATTGAGCTGGGGGGCGGGCAGGGCCGAGAGCACCCCGGCGGCCCGGGCACTGTTGGCGATCAGGGAGGCGGTTTTGCAGTAGCTCTTCTCGAGGTAGGTCTCGAAGCTCTGGCCGGTGTCGTAGCGGAACAGGCCCTGCTTCACTTCCCCGTCGGCCAGATCCATGATCACCCGGCTGAGCAACTTCACCACCTCGAGGTCATCGAGGTTGGCCAGGTGCCAGCTGGCCTGGGCAAAGAGAAAATCCCCCGCCAGCACGGCCACCCGGTGGTTGAAGCGGCTGTGCACGGTGTCCACCCCTCGGCGGGTGGCGGCCCCATCCACCACGTCATCGTGCACCAGGGAGGCCGTGTGGATCATTTCGGTGATCTCGGCCAGGCGCCGGTGGCGCGGGCCCAGCTCGCCATCGCTGGCCACAGCCCGGGAGAGCAGCAGCACGATGCCGGGGCGGAGCCGCTTGCCACCGGCAGAAAAAAGGTGTTCAGCGGCGGCCTGGAGGATGGGGTGACCGGCCCCGATCAGGCTGCGCAGATCGGCCAGCAGGGCATCCAGGTCAGCCTCAACGGGCTGGAGCAGCTCTGCAACCGTTGCCACAACACCTCCGCCGTGAATTGATCCTAGGAGGCTCAAGCCACCGATCGCAGATCCACCCGCTCCACAGCGGGCCGGTAGCCCAGCCAGCGGCTGGCCGCTTCAGCAAAGGCTCCGGCCTGGCCGCTGACGCAGACCCGGGTGCGCAGGGCAGGGGGCACCACCTCCACCCCGCCGAGCTCCCCCTCGGGCATACCACCCATGCTGGCCAGCAGGGGCCCCAGGCGCCGCACGGCAGACTCCGCCGGATCGACCAGGCGCACGTGGGGCGGCAACAGCCCGGCCAGCAAGGACCTCAACATCGGGTAGTGGGTGCAGCCCATCACCACGGTGTCGACCCCCGCCGCCAGCAGGGGCGCCAGGTAGGCAAGGGCCTCCCTTTCGAGGGCGGGATCCTGCAGATCCCCCGCTTCAATCAGGGGCACGAAGGCAGGACAGCCCACTTCCAGCACCTGGGCATGGGGGTGGCAGGCATGGATCGCCCGGCGGTAGGCGCCGCTACTGACCGTGGCCGGGGTGGCCAGCACGCCAACGCAGTCGCTGTCCAGCTCAGCCGCCACGCTGTCGATAAGGCCCACCACCGGCACGCCGGCCCCCGCCACGGCCACATCTAGGGCCAGGGCATTGGAGGTGTTGCAGGCCATCACCAGCACGCCCACCTGCTGCTGCCGCAGCCAGGCCACCACCTCTGCGGCGATGGCGCGGATCTCGGCCACGCTGCGCTGGCCGTAGGGCACCCGGGCCGTATCACCCAGGTAGAGGCAGGAGGAGTGGGGATAGCGCTCCTGCAGCCGGCGCAGCACCGTCAGCCCGCCCAGGCCACTGTCAAAAAGCCCCACCAAAGCACTCATTGGCTCTCCCGCAGGGCATTGAGAACGCCGGCGGAGAGAGCCAGGGCCATGCGCCGGCGAAAGCTGGCATCGGCGAGGCGGCGGGAATCGATCGCGCCGGTGAGGAAGCCCATCTCCACCAGGGCAGAGGGCATCACGGTGCGGCGAATCACGAAAAAGCGCCCGGTGCGCACGCCCCGATCCGGGCTGCCCGGCGAGATGGCCAGCATCTGTTGCTGCAGGGCCGCCGCCAGGCGCCGGGCTGATGCTCCTGCACCCTCGAAATAGAAGGTTTCGATCCCGTTCACATCGGGGCGAGCCATGCTCAGCGCATTGGCATGCACGCTCACAAACAGGTCGGCGCCACTGCTGTTGGCCAGGCTCACCCGGGGCGGCAGGTCCACATCC